>JAIIAN010000039.1 GCA_022717655.1 Bacillota bacterium
AATAACACTTGCTTTTACCGCATTTGGCAAAAAGCTCTGTATTAAAACTCCATTTTCTGTCACGTGAGGTCCTAAAATCTTACGTGGCTCGCTCTCCTCTGAATAAACAACTGCCTCTATCTCCGGCCAGTCCATGCTTTCATATAATTTGTCAGACATAATGTACCCTCCTTTTCGTTTATTTTAACATTAAAGCGGAAAATTGTAAACTAACACCACAAATTACAAAAATCAGCTTACAGCAGAGCAATTTTACAGGACGCTGCACTAGATAACCATTATCCAATTTGATGAAGAAATAAACCACTTCTTAATTTTGGTTCAAACCACGTTGATTTTGGAGGCATCAGTCTGCCTGCATCAGCTACGACAAACAATTCTTTCATGGAAGTCGGATACATGGAAAATGCCACCTGAAATCCATTTTCCACACAGGATTCCAGTTCTTTTAATCCACGGATTCCTCCGACAAAGATAATCCGTTTATCTTTTCCAGGCTCTTTGATTCCAAGAATTGGCTCTAACAGTTCATTTTGTAAAATCGACACATCGAGATTTTCGACTACATCCTCTGAAATCCGCTCTTTTTTGATTTGAAGCCGATACCATTTCTTTCCAAGATACATGCCGAATTCTTTTTTCTGTTTTGGCGCATAAGGACTTTCCTTGGCTTCTTCGATTTCAAAATTTTCTTTGATTTTCTCTAAAAATTCTGCTTCGCTAAGACCATTTAAATCCTTTACCACACGGTTATAATCTAAAATTTCCAATTCTTCATCTGCAAATAAGGTACATAAAAAATAATTAAATTCTTCCTCTCCTGTATAATCTGGATGCTCTTTTCTCCTTTTACATCCGACTTTAATTGCAGAAGCTGCCCTGTGATGACCATCTGCGATATAAATTTCGTTTATCTTTTCAAAACGTTTCTGGATTTTTTCAATCCTTTCTGATTCATCAATCACCCATACCCTGTGCGTAATTTTATCTCCTGAAACGAAATCATAAACTGGTGTTTTTTTCTTTGTTTCCTCGATGATTTCCTTTAAAACAGTATCAAAACGATAAGCAAGAAAAATCGGTCCAGTCTGAGTATCAAGTGTATCCACATGGCGGATTCGGTCCTGTTCTTTTTCTTCTCTTGTATTTTCATGTTTTTTTATCGTTCCATCGAGATAATCATCAATCGAAGCGCAGGCTACAATTCCGGTCTGTCTGTGACTATTTCTGGTCAGCTCATAAAGATAATAACAAGGCGTTTCATCTTGAATGAATTCTCCTTTTTCTATCATTTCTTCTAAGGTTGTTCGGGCTTTTTGATAAACTTCTGGTGCATACATATCCATCTCATCCGGAAACATCGTCTCTGGTCGGTCAATCTTTAAAAAAGACAATGGATTTTTTTCTACTTCTTTTTTCGCTTCTTTTCTTGTGTATACATCATAAGGCAGTGCTGCAATTTTAGATGCGAATGTTTTATTTGGACGCACTGCACAAAATGGTCTGATATCTGACATTTTTTCTCTCCTTAAATCTTGATAAAGTAAAAAAGGCAGAGCTATGCAGAAAAAACTGCCAGCCCTGCGCTTATTTCTATTCGTATTCTCTCTTTTTATTTAATGACTCTGACACGATAAACACCCTGAATATTTTTCAGTGTTTTTGCTACTTCAGCAGAAATCGGAGTAGATACATCAATCATGGTATAAGCAAAGTCACCTTTACTCTTATTGGTCATGTTTGAAATATTGACTCCAGCATCACCTAATGCTTTTGTAAACTGACTAATCATGTTTGGAATATTTTTATGATTAATGGTTACTCGTCCAACATCCACACAGGCTCCTGCATCGCAGTCTGGATAGTTTACAGAATGTTTGATGTTACCGTTTTCTACGAAGTCCATTAACTCTTTCACAGCCATCACTGCACAGTTGTCCTCGGATTCTTCTGTAGAAGCTCCAAGATGCGGTGTTACTAAAGTATTTGGTGTGCTTGCAACTAACGGATTTGCAAAGTCGGTTACATATTTCTTTACTTTTCCTGCTTTCAATGCTTCTGCAAGTGCTTCTTCATCTACCAGTAAGTCTCTTGCGAAGTTTAACAGTACCACACCGTCTTTCATCTGTGCGATTTCCTCTGCACCAATCATCTTCTTAGTTGAATCAAGAAGCGGTACATGAATGGTAATATAATCACATTCTTTATAAATCACATTTAAATCATTGATGTGATGAATACTTCTTGAAAGATTCCATGCTGCATCAACAGAAATAAATGGGTCATATCCGTAAACATCCATTCCAAGATGAACGGCTGCATTTGCAACTTTGACACCAATTGCTCCAAGACCGATAATTCCAAGTTTCTTTCCACTGATTTCACAGCCTGCAAACTGTTTCTTTTTCTTTTCTGCCAGTTTTGCGATATCGTCGGTTGCTTCCTGTTTTTCCAGCCATTCGATTCCTCCTACGATATCTCTTGAAGCAAGTAACATACCTGCGATTACCATTTCTTTTACACCATTTGCATTTGCACCAGGAGTGTTAAATACAACAACTCCTTCTTTGGCATACTCTTCTAACGGAATATTGTTGACTCCGGCACCAGCTCTTGCAACTGCAACGACATTTTTCGGAAGCTGCATTTCATGCATGTTTGCACTTCTTACCAGTACCACATCGCTGTCTTCAAGAGACTCGCTGTTTTCATATTTTCCCGGAAAATGTTCCAGTCCTACGTTTGAAATTGGATTCAGGCAATGATATTTATACATGATTATGCATTCTCCTTCTCAAATTTTTTCATAAATTCAACCAGTGCTTCCACACCTTCGATTGGCATTGCATTGTAAATACTTGCACGCATACCGCCAACAGTACGATGACCTTTTAAGTTTACAAATCCTGCTGCTTCTGCTTCTTTTACAAATTTTGCATCCAGTTCTTTATCTCCTGTTACAAATGGTACATTCATTAAAGAACGGGAAGCCGGTTCAACAGTTCCTTTAAATAATTTACTGCTATCCAGATAATCGTATAACACTTTTGCTTTCTTTTCATTGCGTTCTTTCATTGCTTCAAGACCGCCCTGTTTTTTCAGCCATTTAAATACTTTTCCACAGATATAAATTCCATAGCAGTTTGGTGTGTTATATAAGGAATTTGCATCTGCATGTGTCTTATACGTCAACATGGTTGGAGTTCCTGGAAGTACATCTTCTGTAATCAGGTCCTCACGGATAATTGCAATGACAAGACCTGCCGGTCCGATGTTTTTCTGAACGCCACCATAAACAATACCATATTTTTCTACATCCATAGGCTCAGAAAGGAAACAGGAGGACACATCTGATACAAGGATTTTTCCTTTTGTATTTGGTAATGTTTTATATTTTGTTCCATAAATTGTATTATTTTCGCAGATATATACATAGTCTGCATCCGGACTTATCGGAAGGTCTGAGCAGTCTGGTATGTAAGAAAATGTTTTATCCTCTGAAGATGCAATCTTATTTGCTGTTCCATATTTCTGGGCTTCCTGCCATGCTTTTTTTGCCCACTGTCCGGTTACAATATAATCTGCAACTCTATTTTTCATCAGATTCATTGGAATCATAGCAAACTGCTGACTTGCACCGCCCTGTAAGAACAGTACCTTATAATTGTCCGGAATCTTTAAGAGGTCTCTTAAGTCCGCTTCTGCAGTCTGAATAATTTCATCAAATACTTTTGAACGGTGACTCATTTCCATTACGGACATACCGCTTCCATTGTAATCTAACATTTCTTCTGCTGCTTCTTTTAACACTTCTTCCGGTAAAACTGCTGGTCCTGCCGAAAAATTATACACTCTGTTCACTTCTTTGTTCCTCCTGTATAGAATAATAGAATACTCTTTGTTTGTATAAAGAGTATTCTACATCTTTGACATATTTTTGTCAATATAAACATTTGTCTCCATTACAAAGACATTTATCAGTTCAGCCCAAACACGTTTCGACTAAAACATCTATTTTTTATTTTTTCTTTGCTTTTAAATCGTCCTCATCAAACGCATCTTCAATGTTTGCACCTGCCGGTACCATCGGGAATACTTTATCATCAGAGTCGATAATGCAGTCTAATACCACTGTAGTATTTAATTCAATTGCCTTTTTAATTGCATCGGCAAGTTCTTCCTTTTTGGTGACACGGATTCCTACTGCACCCATAGCTTCTGCTAATTTTACAAAATCTACTTTATCATTTAATACCGTATTGGAATATCTGTGGTCATAGAATAAGGTCTGCCACTGACGTACCATTCCTAATACATGGTTGTTGATGACAACCTGAATTAAAGGCATATTGTTTCTTGTAGCAGTTGCAATCTCATTCATGTTCATTCGGAAACAGCCATCTCCGGCTACATTGATGACAACTTTATCCGGATTTGCAGTTTTTGCACCGATTGCTGCTCCAAGCCCATATCCCATTGTTCCAAGTCCGCCGGAAGATAAAAATCTTCTCGGCATTTTATATTTATAATACTGTGCAGCCCACATCTGATGCTGACCGACTTCTGTTACAATAATAGCGTCTCCCTTCGTCTGACGATATAATTCTTCAATGACTGCCGGACCGGTCAGTCCTTCCTGATTATAACGAAGTGGATATTTTTCTTTTAATTCTTCTATGGTTTCTATCCATTCTTTATGCTCTTTTTCCGATACTTTTTCATTTAATTTCTGAAGAATTACTTTTGCGTCTCCTAAAACACTACAGTCTACTAAAATATTTTTGTTGATTTCTGTGGCATCTACATCAATCTGAAGCACTTTTGCATTTCTTGCAAAATTTCTTGTATTTCCGGTTACACGGTCACTGAATCTTGCACCAATTGTAATTAACAAGTCACATTTGGTGACACCAAGGTTGGATGCCTTTGTTCCATGCATGCCGAGCATACCGGTATAAAGTTCATCTTCACCGTCAAAGACACCTTTTCCCATTAAAGAATCGGTAACCGGTGCCTGAATCTTATGTGCCAGTTCACGAACTTCTTTCCATGCATTGGCAGCAACTGCACCTCCACCTACAAAGATAAATGGACGTTTTGCTTCCTGAATCATCTCTGCCGCTTTTTCTAAATCCTCTTCTTTGATTTCAGAAACAAACGGTTTGATTTCTTTTGGTTCTACTTTTGTATATTCAGTCTTTGCAGCAGTTACATCTTTTGTGATATCTACAAGAACCGGTCCTGGTCTGCCACTCTTTGCAATTGCAAATGCACGTCTAAGTGTTTTTGCAAGTTTTGTAACATCTTTTACGATAAAGCTGTGTTTTGTAATCGGCATTACCACACCTGCAATATCGACTTCCTGGAAACTATCCTTTCCAAGAAGCGGAACACCTACATTACAAGTGACTGCAACGACCGGCACAGAATCCATAAATGCGGTTGCAATACCCGTTACCAGATTGGTTGCTCCTGGTCCACTGGTTGCAAAACAGACTCCTACTTTTCCGGTTGAGCGTGCATATCCATCCGCTGCATGCGCAGCACCCTGCTCATGGGATGTTAAAATATGATGGATTTCATCACTGTGTTTATATAATTCGTCATAAATATTTAAAATGGTTCCACCTGGATAGCCAAATACGGTATCCACGCCCTGCTCTTTTAAACATTCGATTACAATCTCTGACCCTGTCAACTGCATCTCGAAGCCCTCCCAACGTTTTTTATTTTTTTATTTCCTTATTTCTTAATTTCCAGAACTGCACCACGGTTTCCACTTGTAACCATAGATGCATAACGAGCCAGATATCCAGTTGTTACTTTTGGTTCTCTTGGCTGCCAGTTTGCTCTTCTTCTTTCTAATTCTTCATCGGATACCACTAATTCCAGTTTTGTTTCCGGAATATTGATACGGATTAAGTCTCCCTCTTCTACCAGCGCAATCGGTCCGCCTACTGCTGCTTCCGGTGAGATATGTCCGATGGATGCACCTCTTGAAGCACCGGAGAAACGACCGTCTGTAATTAAGGCAACGCTTGAGCCAAGACCCATGCCTGCGATTGCAGAAGTCGGGTTTAACATTTCTCTCATACCCGGACCACCTTTTGGTCCTTCATAACGGATGACTACAACATCACCAGCTACAATCTTTCCACCTTTGATTGCTGCGATAGCATCTTCTTCACAGTCAAATACTCTGGCTGGTCCTTCGTGAACCATCATTTCTTCACAAACTGCAGAACGTTTTACAACACCGCCATCCGGAGCAAGGTTTCCTGTCAGAACGGCAAGTCCACCTGTCTGGCTGTATGGATTATCGATTGAACGGATAACTTCTGGATTTAAGTTGACACAGTTTTTGATATTTTCTCCTACTGTCTTTCCGGTTACGGTCATGCAGTCCAGATTTAATAAATCTTTCTTAGCCAGCTCGTTCATTACAGCATAAACACCACCGGCTTCGTTTAAGTCCTCCATGTAAGTAGAACCTGCCGGTGCTAAATGGCAGAGGTTTGGTGTTTTTGCGCTGACACCATTTGCAAATGTAATATCAAAATCAAATCCGATTTCATGTGCGATTGCCGGAAGATGTAACATACTGTTTGTAGAACATCCAAGTGCCATATCAACAGTTAAGGCATTCATAATTGCATCTTTTGTCATGATGTCACGTGGGCGGATATTTCTGCGGTACATTTCCATTACCTGCATACCTGCATGTTTTGCAAGTTTAATTCTTTCAGAATAAACGGCTGGAATCGTTCCGTTTCCTTTTAATCCCATACCTAATACTTCTGTCAGGCAGTTCATACTGTTTGCAGTATACATACCGGAACAAGAACCACAGGTCGGGCATACTTTATTTTCAAATTCTTCTACATCTTCTGCAGTCATTGTACCTGCACTGTAAGAACCAACTGCCTCAAACATGGAAGAAAGACTTCTTTTTTGTCCTTTTACATGACCGGCTAACATTGGACCACCACTTACGAAAACAGTCGGTACATTAATTCTTGCTGCCGCCATTAAAAGGCCTGGTACGTTTTTATCACAGTTTGGAACCATAACAAGGGCATCAAACTGATGAGCCAGAGCCATTGCTTCTGTAGAATCTGCAATCAAATCTCTTGTTACCAGAGAGTATTTCATGCCGATATGTCCCATTGCAATCCCATCACAGACTGCAATTGCCGGAAATACAACCGGAGTACCGCCAGCCATGGCAACTCCAAGTTTTACTGCATTTACAATTTTATCCAGATTCATATGACCTGGTACAATTTCATTATAAGAGCTTACAATACCTACTAACGGTTTTGACATCTCTTCTTTTGTCATTCCAAGAGCATTAAACAGGGAACGATGAGGTGCCTGCTGCATGCCTGTTCTTACTGCATCACTTTTCATTTTTTTAACATCCTTTCTTGCTACACTGCTTTTATTTGATATGTTCTGCGATTAAATCGCCCATTTCCACTGTTCCTACCTGTTTCATTCCATCCTGCATAATGTCTACGGTACGGTATCCCTCTGTTAAAACACTCTGAACAGCAGATTCAATTGCGTCGGCTTCTTTGTCTAAATCCAGAGAGAAACGAAGCATCATTGCTGCGGATAAAATGGTAGCCAGCGGATTTGCAATTCCTTTTCCGGCAATATCCGGTGCAGAACCATGGCTTGGTTCATATAAACCAAATTTTGTTTCATTTAAACTTGCAGAAGAAAGCATACCGATAGAACCGGTTACCATACTTGCTTCATCGGATAAAATATCTCCAAACATGTTTTCTGTCAGAATAACATCAAACTGAGCCGGATTATGTACTAACTGCATTGCGCAGTTATCTACCAGCATGTGTTCGAGTGTGACTTCCGGATAATCTTTTGCCACTTCTTCTACTACTTTTCTCCAAAGTCTGGAAGAATCCAGTACGTTTGCTTTATCCACACTTGTCACTTTTTTCTTTCTCTTCATTGCGATGTCAAATGCTTTGACTGCAATTCTGCGGATTTCATTTTCATTATAAGAAAGGGTATCGACTGCTGTCTGTACTCCATTTTCTTCATAAGTCTTTCTGTCTCCAAAATACAGACCACCAGTCAGTTCACGGACGATAATCATATCAAATCCATCACCGATTACTTCTTCTTTTAATGGGCATGCACCTTTTAATTCATTGTACAGATAAGCCGGTCTTAAGTTTGCAAATAAATTCAGGGCTTTTCTGATTGCTAAAAGACCTGCCTCCGGACGTTTGGACGGCTCTAATTGATACCATGGGGAAGTTTTTGCATCTCCTCCGATAGAACCCATTAAAACTGCATCGGAAGCCTTTGCATCGGCAATTGCTTCTTCTGTAAGTGGTACACCATGAGCATCAATGGATGCTCCTCCTAATAAAACCTCTTTATATGAAAAAGTATGTCCGTATACTTCACACACTTTATCGAGTACTTTTTTTGCTTCTGCTACGATTTCCGGACCAATGCCGTCTCCCGGAATAAGTGCGATGTTATAATTCATGAGTTGTCTCTCCCTTCCAGAAATTTTGTCACTTTTTATCTAAATATGATAATCCTTTTTTGTATTTATTTCAAGGCATAATAAAGTGTTTCGCTATTCTTTTTCGTTATATAAGCTATAACGCTTCTTGTTTCATGCATTTTTATTCGTTTTTCTGAAAGATTTCACAAGTTTTCTGGCATCCTGTCTTTGTTCCCGCACAGCCCCCAAGTGCACTCTCCCGCAGTTCAAATGGCAGACTTCTTCCTACATGATACATTGCTTCTACCATTTCATCAAATGGAATCAGGGCTTTGATTCCTGCTAATGCCTGCTGTGCACAGATTAAGGCATTGACCGCCCCAATACTGTTTCGATTCTGACAAGGTGCTTCCACAAGTCCTGCAATCGGATCACAGACCAGTCCCAGCAGATTAGAAAGTGCCAGAGAAGCCGCATCCAGACATTGCTTTGGTGTTCCGCCAAACATTTCCACGACGCCTGCTGCCGCCATTGCTCCTGCTGCCCCGACTTCTGCCTGACATCCCGCTTCTGCACCTGCCACCGATGCATTTCTCATAAGCAGATATCCCACTGCGCCTGCGGTATACAGTCCTTTTAATAAAGTTTCATCTGATAACTCCTTCTCTTCTTTTAAGGCAAGAAATACCCCTGGAATAACCCCTGCCGAACCTGCGGTCGGTGCAGCTACAATCACACCCATTGAGGCATTTACTTCTAGAACTGCCATCGCATAAGTAATTGCTTTTAATACGACATTTCCACAGATATCTTTCTCTTTCCCTTTTTGTGAAAATAATAATTTTGCTTCTCCTCCAATGAGTCCTCCCATCGACGGCTTTTCATTTTCCAAAGGCTCTTTTGCCGCCGTTTTCATAATTTCCAGCGACTTTCTCATCTTTTCTTCAACTTCCTGTGCTGTCATAGAAGAAAAATCCATTTCACGCCGTTTCATCACCTCGGATATCGGAAGTTTAGTTTTCTCACATAATTTTAACAACTCATCTGCATAATTAAAATCCATCATTCTTTCCTGCCTTTTCTTAAATCTGTACCAGCATCACATCCGAAACCAGAGGATTTTCCTGTATCTGTTTTACAACCTCACTTGGAATTTTCTCATCCGACTCTACAACTGTAAATGCTTTTGCACCCTTTTCTTCCCGAAACAGTCGCATAAATGCAATATTTACTTCTCTTTCACTCAGCACTTTTGTAATATGTGCCACAACTCCTGGACGGTCCGTCTGACTGATAATCAAGGTACTGTATTCTCCGGTAAAATCTACGTCAATCTGATTTAAGCGTACAATTTTTACTTTTCCTCCTCCAATGGATACGCCTCTTACAAAAAGCCGTTCTCCATTTACTCCTGTCATATCAATATCTGCTGTATTTGGGTGTTCTTCTCCTGTATCCTGTCCAATTGAAAAATGATACTCCAGATTTCGTTCTTTTGCAATCTTAAGCGAATCACGAATTCTCAAATCATCGGTTTCAAATCCCATAATTCCCCCAAGCAGTGCTCTGTCTGTTCCATGTCCCCGATATGTTTTTGCAAAAGAACCATACAACGTAAACTCAACTTTTTTGATTTCCGCCGGAAACAGCTTTCTTGCAAGCAGCGCCATAGAAACCGCCCCCGCTGTATGTGAACTCGACGGACCTACCATATTTGGCCCAATTACTTCAAATAAACTGATAAATGCCATAGCCTTCTCCTTTTTTATGCAGAATGAATTTTAAAAATGTTTTTTTAGAAAAAAAACAGATGCCACCTGCTAAAAGCCCGTAACATCTGTTTCTATTTTTTTGTTATTTTTGTTTTTCTGTTTTATTTTTCTACGATTCCATCGCCTGCTTTTTCTACTTCTGCGATTGCTGCTTTTCTCATCGGAATTCTGCAGTTTTTATTGTTTCCGAATTCTACAATTACATCTTCCTCTGTAATATCAATCAGAGTTCCGTAAAAACCGCTGGTTGTTACCACGCTGTCTCCTACTTCCATAGAAGATAACATGGAGCTTACTCTCTGCTGTTCTTTCTTCTGTGGTCTCATAATCATGAAATACATCAAAACAAAAAATATAACAAGCGGTATTAACAAGGATGCCATTGCACCTGTTCCACTTGCACTTGCCTGTGCTAAAAACATTTTAGTTCCTCCTGCCTATTTGAACGTTATTACCATAATACACAATTTTACGTCTTACTTCAAGCCTTTTTGTTCTTTTTCATAGATTTTTTATTTTTAATCTCTGCATCAAAGACAAACCCTTAGTCTCTTGGACCTGCTGCCATGCGTTCTAATTTTTCCTGCTTGTATTCTTCGTAACGTCCTTCTTCAATTGCTCCACGAATTTCTTCCATCATGGTATTATAAAAATACAGATTATGAAGTACACAAAGTCTCATTCCAAGCATTTCTTTTGCTTTTAAAAGATGGCGG
The DNA here is from genome assembly GCA_022717655.1 of Bacillota bacterium. Classification (GTDB taxonomy): domain Bacteria; phylum Bacillota; class Clostridia; order Lachnospirales; family Lachnospiraceae; genus Blautia. The sequence continues at coordinate 10,977 of JAIIAN010000039.1, forward strand.
ATATACGCTCTGCTGTAATTTCTGCAGGCCGGGCACTGACATCCCTCTTCAATCGGACGGCTGTCGAGTTCATATTTTGCATTGAATAAATTCAGTTTTCCAAAGTTCGTATATACATGTCCGTGGCGTCCATTTCTGCTTGGATACACACAGTCAAAGAAATCTACCCCTCTTGAAACTGCCTCTAAAATATTTGCCGGAGTTCCCACTCCCATCAGATAAGTTGGTTTATTTTCTGGAAGATATGGCACTACGCTGTCCAAAATGCGATACATCTCCTCATGGCTCTCTCCAACAGCAAGCCCGCCGACTGCATAACCATCCAAATCCATTTTTGAAATTTCTTTTGCATGGGCAATACGGATATCATCATAGATTGCTCCCTGATTGATACCAAACAACAACTGATGCGGGTTAACTGTATCTTCTAAAGAATTTAAGCGATTCATCTCAGCCTTACATCTTGCAAGCCATCTTGTTGTACGGTCCACAGAATTCTGCACATACTCTCTGTCTGCCACACTTGACGGGCATTCATCAAATGCCATTGCAATCGTAGAACCTAAGTTAGACTGAATCTGCATACTTTCTTCCGGTCCCATGAAAATTTTTCTTCCATCAATATGCGAGTTAAAATAAACACCCTCTTCTTTGATTTTTCTTAACTTTGCCAGTGAAAACACCTGAAATCCGCCGGAATCTGTAAGAATCGGACGGTCCCAGTTCATGAATTTATGAAGTCCGCCTAATTTTTTAATCACCTGGTCTCCTGGACGGACATGAAGATGATACGTGTTTGATAATTCCACCTGCGTTTTAATCTCATGCAGGTCCGTTGTGGAAACTGCACCTTTAATTGCAGCAACCGTACCAACATTCATAAATACCGGAGTTTCAATGGTTCCATGCACCGTTTCCATGCGTGCACGTTTTGCCATCCCATCTTTTTTTAAAATTTTATACATAAAAACTTCCTCTCTCTAATCGAAAAACTTCCTGTATTTTTAGTATTGTATTCCATTGTTTTCTTTCAATCTGACTCTAAATACAACAATAGATACGGAGATATTCTATCATAAGTCGGACAAATTTCCAATTGTTTTTTTATCCATCTTGTCGTATAATGTACTTTGATTTGTAACCGGTCTGGATTTTTTTGGATTTGTTACGATATTTTTTTCTTTTTTTATATAATAAATAGGAAATAACTCATTAACGGCGGCTTTTTGCCGTCCCATTTTTTTACATTGGTATTTACTTAGATTAAGGAGGTTTCTTTATGCCAACATTACAAGATACCAAACCGTTTGTCTATCCACTTGGAATTGACATTGGTTCTACAACTGTAAAAATTGCCATTTTAGGTCAGGAACATGAACTGCTCTTTTCTGATTATGAACGTCATTTTGCAGATATTCAAAATACACTGGCCTCTCTTTTAGATAAAGCCTATCAGAAACTGGGTGCAATTTCTGTCCATCCGGTTATTACCGGTTCCGGAGGACTTACCCTTGCCAATCACTTAGAAGTTCCATTTGTACAGGAAGTTATCGCAGTTTCTACTTCCCTTCAGGAACGTGCTCCGCTTACCGACGTTGCAATCGAACTTGGTGGGGAAGATGCAAAAATTATTTATTTTGAAGGCGGAAATGTAGAACAGCGTATGAACGGAATCTGTGCCGGTGGTACCGGTTCTTTCATCGACCAGATGGCGTCCCTTCTTCAAACGGATGCTCCTGGCTTAAATGAATATGCAAAACATTACAAAGCACTTTATCCGATTGCAGCTCGCTGCGGTGTATTTGCCAAGACTGATATTCAGCCATTAATCAATGAAGGAGCCACAAAAGAAGACCTGTCCGCTTCCATCTTTCAGGCAGTTGTCAATCAGACCATCAGTGGTCTTGCCTGTGGAAAACCAATCCGTGGACATGTTGCCTTTCTTGGAGGTCCGCTTCACTTTCTTTCTGAGTTAAAAGAAGCCTTTATCCGTACCTTAAAACTTGATGAAGAACACACCATTGTTCCGGAAAATTCCCACTTATTTGCCGCTATTGGTTCTGCTTTAAACGCCAAAGAAGATGCATCTGATGTTTCTATTACCGAGATGAGAGACCGTCTTTCTGCCAACATTAAAATGGAATTTGAAGTCAACCGTATGGAACCACTTTTTGCTTCAAAAGAAGACTATGATGCATTTAACAAGCGTCAGAGTCAGTATACCGTAAAAACAGGAGACTTAGCCTCTTATAAAGGAAACTGTTTCCTTGGAATTGATGCCGGTTCTACTACAACCAAAGCAGCCCTTGTCGGTGAAGATGGTTCTTTACTGTTCTCTTTTTACAGCAATAACAACGGAAATCCGCTTGCTACAAGTATCCGCGCCATTCAGCAGATTTATAAAGAACTGCCACAGGGAGCAAAAATTGCATATTCCTGTTCTACCGGATACGGTGAGGCCTTAATCAAAGCAGCTCTGATGTTAGATGAAGGGGAAGTAGAAACCGTTTCTCATTATTATGCAGCTGCCTTCTTTGACCCTGAAGTAGACTGTATCTTAGATATCGGTGGTCAGGATATGAAATGTATCAAAATCAAGAATCAGACCGTTGACAGCGTACAGCTTAACGAAGCCTGCTCCTCCGGCTGTGGTTCTTTTATTGAAACCTTTGCAAATTCCTTAAATTACAGTGTACAGGATTTCGCCAAAGCTGCATTGTTTGCGAAAAATCCGATTGACCTTGGCACCAGATGTACCGTGTTTATGAACTCCAAAGTAAAACAGGCACAAAAAGAGGGAGCAGAAGTTTCCGATATTTCTGCTGGTCTTGCTTATTCCGTTATCAAAAACGCACTGTATAAAGTAATCAAAGTTTCCGATGCATCTGAACTTGGACGCCACATCGTCGTACAGGGCGGTACCTTCTATAACGATGCAGTCCTTAGAAGTTTTGAAAGAATTGCCAACTGTGAAGCCATCCGTCCGGACATTGCCGGTATCATGGGAGCATTTGGTGCTGCCTTAATCGCAAGAGAACGTTATAGTGCCGGCAGTGAGACAACCATGTTATCCATTGATAAAATCAATGAATTAAAATACACAACCACAATGGCAAACTGTAAAGGCTGTACCAATAACTGTCGTCTGACCATCAACAAATTCTCCGGCGGTCGTCAGTTTATTTCCGGAAACCGTTGTGAACGTGGAATTGGAAAAGAGAAAAACAAAGAAAAAATTCCGAATCTTTATGAATATAAATACAAAAAACTCTTCTCCTACGAACCACTTACCGAAGACAAGGCAGTCAGAGGAAAAGTCGGAATTCCTCGTGTCTTAAATATGTTTGAAAACTATCCATTCTGGTATACGTTCTTTACACAGTTAAAGTATCAGGTTGTCCTTTCTCCAACCTCTACCAGAAAGATTTATGAACTTGGAATCGAATCCATTCCAAGTGAATCCGAATGTTATCCGGCAAAACTGGCACACGGACATGTTTCCTGGCTGATTAAACAAAATGTCAACTATATCTTCTATCCTTGTGTTCCTTATGAGCGTACCGAATTTGAAGACTCCATCAACCATTACAACTGTCCAATTGTTACTTCTTATGCCGAAAATATCAAAAACAATATTGATGAACTCGACAACCCGAATATTCGTTTCCATAATCCATTCCTCGCCTTAACCAATGAGGAAACCGTAACGAAACGCCTTGTCGAAGAATTTCCGAGCATTCCGGCTTCAGAAGTGCAAAATGCAGCTCACCTTGCATGGGTTGAAATGGCACACTGTCGGGAAGACATCCGCAGAAAAGGGGAAGAAACTTTAGATTATCTGGAAAAAACCGGTCGTCGTGGAATTGTACTCGCCGGACGTCCGTACCATATTGACCCTGAAATTCATCATGGTATTCCGGATTTGATTAACACTTACGGAATTGCAGTTTTGACAGAAGATTCAATTTCTCATTTAGCACCGATTGAACGTCCGCTTCGTGTCAATGACCAGTGGATGTATCACACCCGTCTTTATGCTGCTGCAAACTTTGTAAAAGAAAAAGACAATCTGGATTTAATTCAGTTGAACTCTTTTGGATGTGGTCTCGACGCAGTTACAACCGATGAAGTCAACGAAATTCTTTCAAACAGCGGAAAAACTTATACCTGCTTAAAAATTGATGAGGTCAATAACCTAGGTGCTGCCAGAATCCGTATTCGTTCTTTAATCGCAGCCCTGCGCATTAAAGAAAAACAGAACATTACCCGCAAGATTGTACCATCCTCCATCAAGAAAGTTCCATTTACTCAGGAAATGAGAAAAGATTATACGATTCTGTGTCCTCAGATGTCACCGATTCATTTTTCTATTCTGGAATCTGCTTTTAATTCCTGTGGCTATCATTTAGAGGTACTTCCAAATGATAACAAAGAAGCCGTTGATGTCGGCTTAAAATATGTAAATAACGATGCCTGCTATCCATCCTTAATGGTAGTCGGTCAGATTATGCAGGCTCTGCTCTCCGGAAAATATGATGTACATAAAGTGGCAATTATCATGTCACAGACCGGTGGCGGATGTCGTGCTTCCAACTATATTGGATTTATCCGCCGTGCTTTAAAGAAAGCAGATTTAGGATTTATTCCGGTTATCTCTATTAACTTAAGCGGACTCGAAGCCAATCCCGGATTTAAGATTACACCAAAACTTGCAACCCGTCTCGCTTACGGTGCAGTATTTGGTGATGTCCTTATGAAATGTCTTTACCGGATGCGTCCTTATGAATCCGTAAAAGGCTCTGCAAATGCCCTGCACCGCAAATGGGAACGCCGTTGTATGGAATTTGTTTCCGGCAAACATGCAAGTTTTGCACAGTTTAACCGTATCTGCCGTCAGATGATACGAGAATTTGACACCCTGCCAATCACCAATGAAAAGAAACCACGTGTTGGTATCGTCGGAGAAATCCTTGTCAAATTCCTTCCAGCTGCAAATAATTATCTGGCTGAACTGCTCGAAAAAGAAGGCGCAGAAGCCGTATGCCCGGATTTACTGGACTTCATGAACTACTGTTTCTACAACCAGAACTTTAAAGCGGAAAAACTTGGGTTTAAAAAATCCACTGCAAATGCGGCAAACCTTGGAATCAAGGCAATTGAATTTATCCGCGGTACTGCCAATAAAGAATTTGAAAAGAGCCGCCACTTTACACCATCTGCGAAAATCGAAGATTTAGCAAAAATGGCTGCACCAATTGTTTCTATGGGAAATCAGACCGGTGAAGGCTGGTTCTTAACCGGAGAAATGATGGAACTGATTCACTCCGATGCTCCAAATATCGTCTGCATCCAGCCATTTGCCTGCCTGCCAAACCATATCGTTGGAAAAGGCGTTATTAAAGCCATCCGAAAAGAATATCCAAAGGCAAATATCGTGGCAATCGACTATGACCCAGGTGCAAGTGAAGTAAACCAGTTAAATCGAATTAAATTAATGCTTTCTACTGCATTTAAACGACTCGACGAAACAAATAAATAATTCTTAACTGAACAAAAAAGACCATCTCATCCGAAATTGAACGGATGAAATGGTCTTTTCTTGTTATTTTAAAATCTTTAATTTCTGTGCAGCCTGTGCCAGTCTTGTTCCTCCTGGAAGTGCTGCCAAATCTTCTTTTTTCGGTTTTGCAACCACTAAATATCCTACAAAATATATCACAATTGCAAGTGCAATCGATGGAATCAGGGAAATAAAATTAGAACCAATCACTGCATACACCAGTTGATATACGACAACCGCAACAATTCCCATTGGAATCGATGCTAAAATCGGAACCAGATATGCCGATTTCCATGGATTTTTATATCCTAAATATTTCTTTAATGCACGGTCATTTAAGACACACATAACGAGTGCATATACTACCATCGCAAGCACAACTGCATAGATTCCCATATTGGTAAATACTAACATAACGGCAAGAAAAACAACATCCACGCCTAATGCAATTGCGGCATTAATCATTGGAATATTGGCTTTTCCGATTGCCTGAAGCACACCATTTGAAATATTTGAAGTACTGTTTAAGATAACTGTAATGACACCAATCATCATAAGCTGTCCTGCAACTCCCTCTGTGGACGGGAAAATCAGGCGTGTAACCGGCTGAGCAAGCACGGCAAGTCCTACAGACGCCGGAATGGAAATCAACATCGCAATCCATGTTGCCTGGTCTATCTTTTTCTTGGTTTCTTCTAAATCACCAATCGCATACTGAGCAGATACCTCCGGCATCATCGAAGTCGGTGCGGTACTTGCAAGCGTTAATGGGATATTAATCAATGTCATAAAGAAACCGTACTCTGCATAATTTTGTTTCACCAGACTGTTGGAAACGCCTCTCCAGCCAAGAATCGAAGTATACATGACACCATTGATATAACCGTTTACGTTATAAATAAAGGCACTTAAAATAATTGGCGCTGCAATCAGTAAAATTACTTTCATAATCGAACGGTAACTCTCATCTACGGATACCCTGTCATTTTTTATCTTTCTTGCAATCGTCTTATGATTCACCCGATAGACAAAAAACATAAATAAAAAGGCAGTGCAGACACCTGCTCCTGTTCCCATTGTTGCTCCTGCTGCACTCCATTTTTGTAATGTATCTTCTCCTGCATTGGCAAAATGGCGCACCATAAAGCCAGATGCTAAAAGAGCGACTGTTGCCACTGCAATCTGCTCTAAAATCTGTGAAATAGAAGTTGGCAGCATATTTCGATACGCCTGAAAATAACCACGAAAAACACCTAAGATACCAGATACAAAAATGGTCGGTGCTAACATCTGTAATGCCAGTCTCGCATTTGCCATATTATCCGACACTAAAATAGACGCTCCAAAAATACAAATAAGTGCTGCAATTCCACCTGCAATCACGGCATATAAGAGTGCTCCTTTAAAAACCCTCTGTGCGTCCCTGTAACGTTTAAATGCAATTCTCTCTGACATAATTTTAGATACTGCCTGCGGAATACTAAACGAAGCAATCATCAGTAAAATAAAATAGGCATTCTGTGCAAACTGAAAGCATGCAAAACTTTCTCGTCCAATTAAAGTAGTCAGTGGACTCTTGTAGAGCATACCTATAATTTTAGAAATCAAAGCAGCGACCATCAGAAACGTTGCATTTTTTACTAAGGTATTATTATTTTCTTTTTTACTCATCTTCTTTTACTCATCTTTCTTTTGTCCTCTATCTGTTTTCTATCGATTTTCTATCTGCCAGTCAATCGGCTCGATTCCATGCTGAATTAAAAATTCATTTGTCTGACTGAAATGACGGCATCCAAAAAATCCTCTGTATGCAGATAATGGACTTGGATGAGGAGCTTCTAAAATATAGTGTTTACTAGTATCTATAAGTGCTGTTTTCTTCCTTGCGTTTGCTCCCCATAAAACAAATATAACAGGGTCTGTTCTTTCACTCAACAATTCTATAATTCTGTCAGTAAAAGTTTCCCATCCTATTCCTTTATGAGAATTAGCTTCATGAGCTCTTACTGTTAATGCAGTATTAAGA
>JAIIAN010000040.1 GCA_022717655.1 Bacillota bacterium
ATAAAACAGGGTATTTATTTTTTAATTAACAGAGATTTTCCTGTCATTTCTTTCGGCTGTTCCATACCCATCAGTTCAATCAGAGTCGGAGCGATATCTGCCAGACAGCCGCCTTCTCTTAATCCATAAGCTGGGTCTGCATTTACTAAAATAAATGGAACTGGATTTGTTGTATGAGCGGTAAATACTTCTCCTGTCTCATAATCTCTTAACTGTTCTGCATTTCCGTGGTCTGCGCAGATGAACATCTGTCCATCTACTTCTTTTAATGCATCTACTGCTTTTCCAACGCACTCGTCAACTGCTTCTACAGCTTTGATTGCAGCTGCTTCTACACCAGTATGACCAACCATATCCGGATTTGCAAAGTTAATGATGATAACATCATATTCTTTAGAGCGGATTGCAGAAGTCAGTTTATCGCATACTTCATAAGCGCTCATTTCCGGTTTTAAATCATAAGTTGCTACTTTTGGAGATTTTACTAAAATACGGTCCTCTCCTTCATTTGGTTCTTCTACGCCACCATTAAAGAAGAAGGTTACATGCGCATATTTTTCTGTTTCTGCAATACGAGCCTGTTTCATATTGTGTGCAGCAAGGAATTCTCCAAATGTATTTTCGATAGAAACTTTGTGGAATGCAACTTCTTTATTTGGAATTGTTACGTCATACTCTGTAAAGCATACATAAGTTAAATCCAGTCTCTTTTCTCTTGCAAATCCTTCAAAGTTATCATCACAAAATGCTCTTGTAATTTCACGTGCACGGTCTGGACGGAAGTTGAAGAAAATTACGGAATCTTTATCCTGAACAGTACCAACTGGTTTTCCATCTTTTACAATTACAGTCGGCTCTACAAACTCATCTGTTTTTTCTGCTTCATAAGAAGCTTTTACTGCACACACAGGGCACTCTGCTAAAACGCCTTCCCCTTTTGTCATTGCATTGTAAGCTTTTTCTACACGGTCCCAGCGGTTATCACGGTCCATTGCATAGTAACGGCCTACTACTGTTGCAACCTGACCAACGCCAAGTTCTTTCATTTTATCATTTAATTCTTTGATATATTCTTTTCCACCTGTTGTCGGTGTATCACGTCCATCTAAGAAGCAGTGTACAAATACTTTTTCCAGTCCTTCTCTTTTTGCCAACTCTAACAGTCCATATAAATGTGTGTTATGGCTGTGTACACCACCATCTGATAATAATCCGAATAAGTGCAGGGCAGAATTATTTTCTTTTGCATTTTTTACTGCTTTTAACAGTGCTTCATTTTTGAAGAAATCTCCATCCTGAATTTCTTTTGTAATTCTAGTCAGTTCCTGATAAACAATACGTCCAGCACCCATATTTAAATGTCCAACTTCTGAGTTACCCATCTGTCCCTCTGGAAGTCCAACAGCCATTCCACTGGCATTTCCTTTTACAAACGGGCACTGAGCCATTAACTGGTCCATAATTGGAGTCTTAGCTTCGCATACTGCATTTGCCTCACATCTATCATTGAGTCCATATCCATCAAGAATCATTAATACGGTTGGTTTTTTACTCATAATTTCTCCCTTCTGTTTTTATCACTTTTTCTGCTTTGTCTCTCTTATTTCTCACAGTAGTTTATTATAGCACGAATCAGATTTGGGGTAAATCCATTTTTTTCTGAATTCTTTTATGCCAGTACCTTTGAAAGGAACTCTTTTGCACGGTCACTCTTTGGATGTTCAAAAAATTCTTTTGGAGAACCACTCTCTAAGATATATCCCTCATCCATAAACAAAATACGATTTGCCACTTCTTTTGCAAATCCCATTTCATGGGTAACAATAATCATCGTCATGCCTTCTTTTGCAAGTGCCTTCATCAAATCTAATACTTCTCCAACCATTTCAGGGTCAAGTGCACTGGTTGGCTCATCAAAGAGAATTACATCTGGATTCATGGCAAGAGAACGTACAATGGCAACCCTCTGTTTCTGACCACCGGATAACGTAGACGGATACACATCTGCTTTATCTTCGAGTCCGATTCTCTTTAATAGATTCATTGCCTGTTCTTTTGCCTCTTTTTGAATTTCTGCTTTGGAAGTTGTAATCGGAATTAATTCTTCTTTTTGTTTTGAAAACAGGTTTTTGATTTTGATTTTCGTATTTTTTCTTTTATTTTTACGAAGCTCCTGACACTTTACATAAACCGGAGCAAGCATAATATTTTGAATTACTGTTTTATTATTAAACAGATTAAAATGCTGGAATACCATTCCCATGTGACGACGGTGAATATTAATATCTACTTTTACATCCGCAATATCTACACCATTAAAAATAATGCTTCCGCCTGTCGGGTCTTCCATACAGTTTAAACAACGTAAAAAAGTACTTTTTCCAGAACCTGAAGGTCCTAAAACAACCACGATATCGCCTTTATTAATCGTTACGCTGATATCTTTTAATACTTCGACTTCACCAAAGCTTTTTTTCAGATTAATTACGTCTATCACTTCTATTCAGGCTCCTTTCTAATAATTTAATCAACAATGAAATAATTAATACCAGTACAATGTAAATCATAGCCATTACAAGATAAGGCACCATAAATTCATAGCTGTTGCTTCCGATATAACTAAATGCTACATACAAATCAGCTGCACCGACAAAACTTACAACGGAAGTCTCTTTAATCAAAGAAATAAATTCATTTCCCAGTGTTGGCAGAATATTTTTTACTGCCTGAGGAATGACTATTTTGACCATTGTAACACCAAAACTTAATCCAACTGCACGTCCGGCTTCTAACTGTCCGGAATCAACAGACTGAATTCCGCTTCGCATAATCTCTGAAATATAAGCACCACTGTTTAATCCAAATACAACCATTGCCACCTGAACACCGGTAATATGCACCCCAATAATTGGCAGAAGTACATAGTAAAATACCAACAGCTGTACTACCATAGGTGTTCCTCGAAAAAGTCCAACATATACACTGCAGATTGCATTTAATACTCTCGGCAGACGTTTATATTTTGGCAGTACACGCACGGTTGCAATCAAAGTACCGATTATAATACCGATAATCAGACCGGTAATTGCAATCAAAAGTGTATTTTGCAGTCCCTGTACTACCTTTACATATCCGTTCTGCTGCAGAAAAATTTCAATAAATTTATCAATTTTCTGTCCAAAATTTCCCATCTTATCACCTTTTGTAAAGAAAAAAGCGGACTAGCTCCGGCCCGCTTTTTTAGTTTATCTGTTTCGTTTCCTGTCTTTTCTGTTCTCTACAAGAAAATCTTTTACTGCATTGCATTAATTGCTTCTGTAATGCAGGCAGCCGGTGCAGCATCAATGATTACATATTTAAGATTTCCGTTTACTAAATCCTGAACTGCAAGAGAACCATTTTTGTACTGTACACATTCTGCCGGAAGTCCTGCAAATCCCCAATCATCGCTTCCTTCAATATAATACTGTGCAGTTGTTCCTGCCTGTACACCAATTTTATCAGAAGAAGTTGTTTTCTGGAGTAATGCTTCTACATCTCCTGCTTCTTTACACTCATCAAATGTGGTATCATCTGCTTTTACAATCAAACGCTGAGATGCCTGATAATAAGTATCTGAGAAGTTTACATATTCTTGTCTTTCTTCATTTACAGTCAGACCTGCCATTGCGATATCACATTTATGCTGTCCAACAGAAAGGCATACTGCATCAAAATCCATGTTCTGGATTACCAGTTCCTGTCCTAATTCATCTGCTAACATAGAAGCGATTTCCATATCGATTCCGTAGTAATCTTCGCCCTTTGTATATTCAAATGGCTCAAATGCTGCATTTGTTGCAACTACAAGCTGGTCTTTTGAAGTATCAAGCTGTGCTGATTTTACTGCTGTCGGTTCTCCACCACCAAAGTATTTCTGGCAGATATCATCTAATGTTCCATCTTCTTTGATTTTTCCAATGAAATCATTGACCTGTGTCAAGAGTTCTTCCTGGTCTTTATCTACACCAAAAGCATACTCTTCATTTGTCAGGTCAATATCAATTACTTTTACTCCTTTACTGCTTCCTGCATCTTCACTTTTTGCAGAACTTCTGTCATCAGAAGAGGATTTACTTCCTCCACATGCTGTCATGGAAACTGCCATAACAGAAGCTAACACTAATGCAAATAATTTTTTCTTCATTTTGCTCTTCTCCTTCTTTTATTTATTCATGATTTTTTACTCATGATTTTTTACTCATGATGTATTAATATTCAGCCTAATGCATTATATCAGTTTTGGGGCAGAATTTCAACATTTAAAATCCTGGTAAAAAAAGAACGACCTTGATAAATTCAAAATCGCTCTCTTTCGTTTTAATAAACCACAATCGGTGTATTAATCTCTATATTGTTATAAATTGTTGCCACTGCATCAAGCGGTGTATTGACACAGCCATGAGAACCATTAGTCAGATAAATATCTCCGCCAAAGGCAGTTCTCTTTGTCAAATCATGAATTCCAACCCCGCCATTAAATGGCATCCAGTAAGTAACCGGCTCTGCATAGTCCAAACTTCCATCTGAATTATAAGCAGTCAAGGTAAATGGACTCTTTTTATCTTTTAATTTCCAGACACCACCCGATGGAGTTGCATGTCCGGTATTTGGATTTCCGGTTACAACCGGAGTATCCACAATCAGACTGCCATTCTTATAAAACCACATTCTCTGCTCAGAAATCGAAATTTCCACATAAGTTCCGTTAATTTCATTTCCTTCATGCGTCTGACCTTTATACAGCCAGGTCACTTCTACTGTCTGACTCTCTCCACTGTTCATTGCCGTTAAAAGCGATTCTGTTGTCTTATCCTGCCATAAACGATATCCATAATCTCCAGTTGCCAAATTTACAGTCTGTCCACCGCTTGTCACAAAACTTCTTGCTTTTCCTTCAGTATTATATTTAGAAGATAAATCAATGACATACTGTTTCACTGCTGATTCATCGAACGAATAGGTATGATTTGTCTCATCTTCTTTTAACCAGGACTGAAGTTTTGCCCTGTCGATAGTCTCCTGTCCCGAACCAAAATCCAGTACATACTGTGCAGACGTCATCTTGTTTAACTGTTCAACCTCACTTGTCAGTGTTTCATCATCCTGACGGACTGCCGGTTCGACATAACAGCCTGCATCTTCTAAAGAAACCTCTTTTTCACGTTTATCTACCGCTTCTTTGATTGTCTCTAACGTTTTCGTCTTATCCAGAGTATTTCCCTCAACTTCCGGAACAATTTCATAAGAACTTCCATTGTCTTTCAGATAAGCATCCTGCGGTGCTGTCATATTTGCGTCCTGCATACACGCCATCTGATTCACATAAGTCTCAAGGCTTGCCTCATCATAAGAATTTTCCTGACTTACGGTATAATTCTTATCTTTTCCAATCTGAAAAATCCATTTCCATGCATCCTGCTGTTTCATGATTTTTTCAATTTCATTATCATCTTTATAAGTAATCTGAATATCAGAAGCCTCTATCACATCCTGTGCATCTCCACGTTCTTTAATCGTAAGAGAGTAAACCTCTGCCTCTTTTTTTACAATCTCTTTTATATAGGCTACGTTCTGATTACTGCAGTCTGTTCCATTAATTGTTGTGCCTTCATAGAACTTATCCTGATAATAATATCCAACCGCAGTATAAGCTGCTGCCAGACCAAGTAAAATCAGAATCAACAGTCCAATCAACACTCTTTTTAATACTTTATGTTTCTTTTTTCCCTGTGTTTCTTCCATTTTTACCTCTTTTTCCTCTTTTCGTTCTCTCCAGTATAATCGAACCTATTTTACCCCAAAAATTGACAAAAAGAAAGCCTTTTTCCCGCTTCTCTTGAAATTTCAGAAAAATTTTATTACTATTAAGATACTTTAAGGTTACAGGAGAAATATTGATTATGAATCGTTCTAAAATTTATGAAAATTGTTCACTTTGCCCAAGAAACTGTCACATTGACCGGACTTCTTCACTTGGATTTTGTCAATCCTCTTCTCAAATAAAGGCTGCCCGTGCTGCTCTTCATCACTGGGAAGAACCTTGTATCAGCGGTACAAGAGGCAGTGGCGCAGTTTTCTTTTCCGGCTGTACCCTGCGCTGTTGTTTCTGTCAAAATTATAGCATCAGCAGTGAAACCTATGGCAAAGAAATTTCTGAACAGAAACTCGCACAGATTTTTCTTGAACTTCAAAATCAGGGCGCACATAATATCAATCTGGTTACTGCCACTCAGTATCTTCCATCTATTTTAAATGCCCTTGACTTAATAAAAAATCAGCTTCACATTCCTGTTGTCTATAACAGCAGTGGTTATGAAAAGCCAGAAACCATCCGACTTTTAAAAGATTATGTTGATATCTATCTTCCAGATTTGAAATATTTTAACTCTGAACTTTCCAGAAAATATTCCAAGGCAAAAAACTACTTTGAAGTTGCCTCATGCGCTATTCAACTTATGATAGAACAGGCAGGTCCTCCCATCTTTGACTCCGAAGGAATCCTTCAAAAAGGTGTGATTATCCGGCATCTTGTCCTTCCAAACTGTCGAAAAGACTCTATCATCCTGCTTCACTGGATAAAAGAAACACTTCCTGACAAAAGCTATCTCATCAGTCTTTTAAGTCAGTATACACCCTTTTATAAAAGTCATGACTATCCGGAACTGAACCGCAGAATTACTACTTATGAATATGAATCTGTTTTAAAAGAAGCAATTTCACTTGGACTTGTAGATGGTTTTATGCAGGAAAAAAGCAGTGCAAAAGAAGAATATACCCCGCCATTTAACCTAGAGGGATTATAAGAGTACAAAAAGCCCATATCTCAAGGAATTTTCCAAAAGATATGGGCTTTTATTCAAGTAAAGATTAGAATTAATCTTTTATTTATTGTAGTTAACAATCTGTCCGAAATCTTCTTTTAAAGAAGCTCCGCCTACCAGACCACCATCGATATCAGCCTGTGCAAACAGTTCCGGTGCTGTTTTTGCATTTACAGAACCGCCGTACTGAATACGGATTGCTTCTGCTGTTGCTTCGTCATAGATTTCAGCGATGCATGCACGGATTCCAGCACAAACTTCCTGTGCCTGTTCTGTTGTAGCTGTTTTACCTGTTCCGATTGCCCAGATTGGTTCATAAGCGATAACAGCTTCTTTTGCCTGGTCAGCTGTTACATTCATAAATCCAACTTTTACCTGCTGACGAATGAAATCCATTGTTACGCCCTGTTCTCTCTGTTCCAGAGTTTCACCACAGCACATAATTGGAGTAATTCCATGTTCAAATGCTTTTAACATTTTTTTGTTTACTGTTTCATTTGTTTCAGCAAAGTATTCTCTTCTTTCAGAATGACCTAAAACAACATATTTTACGCCTGCATCTGTCAGCATGCTTGGAGAAATTTCTCCTGTGTAAGCACCTTTTTCTTCAAAGTACATATTTTCTGCACCAACCTGAATGTTTGTGCCTTTTGCTGCTTCTACAACCGGAATGATATCGATAGCCGGTACACAGAATACTACGTCTACTTCTTCATTCTTTACTAATGGTTTTAAAGTTTCTACTAATTTAACTGCTTCACTTGGAGTCATGTTCATTTTCCAGTTACCAGCAACAATTTTTTTTCTTGCCATTTTTCTTATCTCCTTTTTTCTCAAATAGATATTATTATTTATCATTTGCAGCAGCTACACCTGGAAGTTCTTTTCCTTCAAGGAATTCCAGAGATGCACCACCACCTGTGGAGATATGAGTCATTTTGTCGCCATAACCTAAAATGTTAACTGCGGCAGCAGAATCACCGCCACCAATGATTGTTGTAGCTTCTGTTTCAGCCAGTGCTTTTGCAACAGTTTCTGTACCATGTGCAAAGTTTGGCATCTCAAAACATCCCATCGGTCCGTTCCATACAACGGTTTTTGCATCTTTTACTGCTTCAGCAAAAAGTTTTTCTGTTTCCGGTCCGATATCCATACCTTCCCATCCGTCCGGAATTTCTCCACGTTTTACAACTTTGATATTGCAGTCGTTAGAGAATGCATCGCCGATACGGTTATCTACAGGAAGAAGCAGTTTTACCCCTTTTTCTTCTGCTTTTTTCAGCATGTCAAGAGCATACTGAAGGTAGTCATCTTCACAAAGAGAAGTTCCGATGTGTCCGCCTAATGCTTTAGAGAAAGTATAAGACATACCTCCACCGATGATCAAAGTATCTACTTTATCAAGAAGGTTGTTGATTACAGAGATTTTACTGGATACTTTTGCTCCACCAAGAATTGCAACGAACGGTCTTTCCGGATTGTTTACTGCATTTCCAAGGAATGCAATTTCTTTTTCCATTAAGTATCCAACAACTGCTGTATCTACATATTTTGTAACACCTACATTTGAGCAGTGTGCTCTATGAGCTGTTCCGAATGCATCATTTACAAAAACGTCGCACAGGGATGCGAGTTCTTTACTAAATTCATCACCATTTTTTGTTTCTTCTGCACGATAACGTGTGTTTTCCAGTAAAATAACATCTCCGTCGTTCATTGCTTCCACTGCTGCTTTTGCATTTGGTCCAACAACTTCCGGGTCTGCTGCAAATTTTACTTCCTGTCCAAGTAATTCACTTAAACGAACTGCAACCGGTGCAAGAGATAATTCTGGTTTTGGTTCTCCCTTCGGTTTTCCAAGGTGAGAACAAAGAATAATTTTTCCACCATCCGCAATCAGTTTTTTAATTGTTGGAAGAGCTGCTACCAGACGGTTTTCATCTGTGATTTTTCCATCCTGCAGCGGTACATTGAAGTCACAGCGTACCAGTACTTTTTTTCCTTTTACGTTGATGTCATCAACTGTTTTCTTATTCAGCATAAATGATGCCTGCTACTAAAAACATATACAAATATGTATATGCTAGATGATTCGCTACAATCTCACGATTTGTAGTTACTGCTTCATCTAAATAGCTTTTCCTTTCCTAGATTGGTTTTATTTGTTTGCTACTTGGTTTTCGTAGACTTGAACCATTACTCAATTTTAAGATTATTATTTTCTGTCATAAATAGACAAAAGGAGTCCGGTCCAACAAAAGACCGGACCCCTTCACTGAGTCTTTATTCTTCTTAAATTCAGCGAATAAAATTATTCTGCTAATAATTTTCCGAAGTATTTGATTGTTCTTACCATCTGGCTTGTGTAAGAGTTTTCGTTGTCATACCATGAAACAACCTGTACCTGTGTTGTTCCGTTGTCCAGAGGCAGAACCATTGTCTGTGTAGCATCAAACAGAGAACCATATCTCATACCAACGATATCGCTGGAAACGATTTCATCTGTGTTGTATCCGAAGGATTCTGTAGAAGCGTTTTTCATAGCTTCGTTAATCTGGTCAACTGTTACTGTTCCTTCTACTACTGCTGTTAAGATAGTTGTAGAACCTGTTGGGGTTGGAACACGCTGTGCAGCACCGATTAATTTTCCGTTCAGTTCTGGGATAACCAGACCGATTGCTTTTGCAGCACCTGTGCTGTTTGGTACGATATTAACTGCAGCAGCACGGCTTCTTCTTAAGTCGCCTTTTCTCTGCGGTCCATCCAGAGTCATCTGGTCGCCTGTGTAAGCGTGGATTGTACACATAATACCTGTTTTGATTGGAGCCAGGTCATTTAATGCTTTAGCCATAGGAGCTAAGCAGTTTGTTGTACAAGAAGCTGCGGAGATGATGTTATCATCTTTTGTCAGTGTTTCATGGTTTACATTGTAAACAATTGTAGGAAGGTCATTTCCTGCAGGAGCAGAAATAACAACTTTCTTAGCACCAGCTTTTAAGTGAGCTTCTGCTTTTTCTTTAGATGTATAGAATCCTGTACATTCCAGAACTACGTCTACACCGATTTCTCCCCAAGGAAGTTCTGCAGCATTTGCTTTAGCATAGATTTTGATTTCTTTTCCGTCAACTGTGATGGAATCTTCTCCTGCTGTAACTGTATCTGCTTTTTCATATTTACCCTGTGTTGAGTCATATTTCAGTAAGTGAGCTAACATTTTCGGGGATGTTAAATCGTTGATTGCTACGAGTTCAAATCCTTCTGCTCCAAACATCTGTCTGAAAGCAAGACGTCCGATACGTCCAAAACCATTGATTGCTACTTTTACTGCCATGATATTCATTCCTCCTAAAAGTGTTTGTTTAACGTGAAGTTTCTAAAGATTGTTAAAGAAACATCAACCTGTTTCATATTGTACCTAATTTTGGACAAAAATTCAAGCCCAATTTGAATATTTATTCCAGTTTTCCATCTTTCCTATACTTTTGCCAACCTTTCCTATATAATAGAGGTAAATTTATTTTATTTTTTACAAAAATCAAGTTAAAAATCAGCTAAAGGAGGGCTTTTTTTATGTATTCGGACTCACATTTACACTCATCTTTCTCCAGTGACAGTGACACTCCCATGGAAGAAATGATTCAAACATCCATTTCAAAAGGACTTTCTTCTATGTGCTTTACAGAACATCAAGATTTGGATTTTCCACCTGGAGAGTTTGATTTTCTCGTAGACATGGACGCTTATCAGCAGACACTTTCTACACTTTCTAAAAAATATCAGGAACAGATTCACATTCGTTTTGGAATTGAACTTGGACTTCAGCCTCAACTTGGAAACCAGCTTTCCGATTTTGTGAACTCTTATCCGTTTGATTTTGTCATTGGTTCTGTCCATGTTGTAGACCGGCTTGACCCTTACGAAGCCGTATTCTACGAAAATCGCAGTGAAGAGGAAGCCTATTTACGATATTTTACCTGTCTTTTGGAAAATGTAAAAAAATACTCCTGCTTTGATGTCTGCGGACACATTGATTATGTGGTACGTTACGGTCCAAATAAGAATCTCTATTATTCTTATCAAAAATATCAGGAAATCATTGATGAAATTCTTCGTGTTCTTGTCGATAAAAACATCGGTCTGGAATGTAATACTGGAGGCTTTAAATATGGTCTTGGTCATCCAAATCCGACCGAAGAAATCTTAAAACGCTACCGTGAACTGGGCGGGGAAATCATCACTCTTGGTTCTGACGCACATGTTCCACAGTATATTGCTTATGAATTTGAACATGCGGTAGATATTTTAAAACAATGTGGTTTTTCTTATTACACTATTTTTGAGAAACGAAAACCTGTATTTTTTCCATTGTAATTGCATAATTATAAATCAAAATCGGACAGAGCCTTTATCAGCCCTGCCCGATTTTTTCGTACGCTGTACTAGTTATTTATTTAATAATTGTTCCGCCTCCGGCTACATAGCCATTTTCATAAAATACAACTGCCTGTCCTGGTGTAATTGCTCTCTGCGGTTCATCAAAAATCGCAGTAATTTCATCTTCTCCGGTTCTTCTGATGGTACACATTGAACCCTGATGATTATAGCGGATTTTTGCCAGCACTCGTTTTTCTTCTCCTTTAGGCAAATCTTCCATCGCCATAAAGTTAATCTTTTGACAGACTAATTCTTTCTTGAATAAATCTTCGCTCTCGCCGATGATAACTTCATTCGTCTTTGGACAGATTCCTGTAACAAAGACAGGATGTCCCATTGCAAGATTTAATCCCTTTCTCTGACCAATGGTATAATGTGTAATTCCTTTATGCTCTCCGATTACTGTCCCATCTGCCAGCACATAATTTCCTTTTGGTATCTTCTGATTTGTACTTTTTTCAATAAATCCTGCATAGTCTTTATCCGGCACAAAACAGATTTCCTGACTGTCTTTCTTATGTGCAACCTGAAGCCCGATTTTTTCTGCAATCTGACGAATCTCGTCTTTATTATATGCACCTACCGGCATCAGAGTATGGGAAAGCTGATACTGTGTCAAGTTGTATAACGCATAGGTCTGGTCTTTTCCAACTGCGTCTGAAACTGCAATCGTATAGCGTCCATTTTCAAGCTGTGTAATCTTGGCATAATGACCGGTTGCAATATAATCTGCACCAATTTCCATACTTCTTTGCAGTAAAGATTCCCATTTTACATAGCGGTTACAAGCAATACATGGATTCGGAGTCCGTCCCTCTAAATAGTCATTGATAAAATAGTCAATGACATTTTTCTGAAATTCTTTTCTGAAATTCATAACATAATACGGAATTTCAAGCATCTGGGCTACTCTTCTTGCATCATCTACTGCACTTAAGCCACAGCATCCGCCGTTTTCCTGCTGTGTAAACTGGTCCTCCTCCTGCCAAATCTGCATGGTGACACCAATTACATCATATCCCTGTTCCTTTAAAAGATATGCCGCTACGGAAGAATCCACTCCTCCGGACATACCCACGACAACTTTCTTTTTTGCCATTAATAATCTTCCTCTTCTTCACCCTCGGAGATATCTGACTTCGGTTTGTCTAAGCCTTCTATTTTGATATCATGTTTTTCAGCATAATCCCAAAGTGCAGCATGAATTGCTTCTTCTGCAAGTAAAGAGCAATGTACTTTTACCGGCGGAAGCCCGTCTAATGCTTCCATAACTGCTTTATTTGTTACCTGAAGTGCTTCCTGAATACTTTTTCCTTTTACCATTTCAGTTGCCATACTACTTGTAGCAACTGCTGCACCACAGCCAAATGTTTTGAATTTACAATCTTTGATAATTCCGTCATCGTCAATATCAAGATAGATACGCATGATATCTCCACATTTTGCATTTCCTACTGTACCTACTCCACTGGCGTTTTCAATTTCTCCTACATTTCTTGGATTCTGAAAATGGTCCATTACTTTTTCACTGTACATATCGTTTATTCCTCCGTTATATCCTGTCTTTTTTTCTATCTTAAATCTTAACTATTATTGTTATCTTAACCCTAGACTTTTTATGCCTGATGTTTTCTTACGAAATCTTCGTAAAGAGGAGACATCTGACGCAGTCTGCTTATAATTTCTTTAATCTGGTCTAAGGTGTAATCCAAATCTTCTTTTGTTGTTTCATCACTGATTGTCATACGAAGAGAACCGTGTGCAATTTCGTGAGGCAGTCCAATTGCAAGCAGTACATGAGATGGGTCTAAGGAACCAGATGTACATGCTGAACCACTGGAAGCTGCAATTCCTTTCATATCAAGCATAATCAGAAGAGATTCACCCTCTACGAACTGGAAGCTTACATTAATGTTATTTGGCAGACGTCTCTTCGGGTCTCCGTTTAAACGTACATACGGAATTTCATTTAAAATTCTTCCAATGAAGTAATCTCTTAATTCAATTTCTTTTTTGGTACGTTCTTCCATAGAATCTGCTGCACGTTTTGCTGCTACACCATATCCTACGATTCCTGGAACATTCTCTGTTCCTGCTCTTCTCTTTCTTTCCTGTGCGCCACCATGTACGAAGGAACGAATTTTCACACCTTTTCTGATGTATAAGAAACCAATTCCTTTTGGTCCATTGATTTTATGACCGCTGGAGCTGAGCATGTCGATATTTAATTCATCTACATTAATCGGAACCTGTCCAAATGCCTGCACTGCATCTGTATGGAATAAAATATTGTGTTCTTTTGCAATCATACCAATTTCTTTGATTGGCTGGATTGTTCCAATTTCATTATTTGCAAACATAACAGAAATTAAAATGGTTTCCGGTGTGATTGCTTTCTGAAGCTGGTCTAAATTAACAACACCATTTTCATCTACATCAAGATAAGTGATTTTTGCACCACGTTTTTCCAGATATTCGCAGGTATGCAGAATTGCATGATGTTCGATTTTTGTTGTGATGATGTGGTTTCCTTTATTTTTATAAGCTTCAAATGTTGCTTTTAACGCCCAGTTATCTGCTTCGCTTCCGCCTGCTGTGAAATAAATTTCTTCACTTTTTGCACCAAGCACTTCTGCAATCTGTTCTCTTCCCTTTGTGATAGCTTCTTTGCTCTTTGTTCCCAAATCATAAATACTAGATGGGTTTCCGTAATTTTCTGTGAAATACGGAAGCATTGCATCGACTACTTCTTGTGCTGTTCTTGTTGTTGCTGCATTGTCCAAATAGATACTTGTTTTCATAGCTTTTATCTCTCCTAAACTTTAATTATCGCATTTTTGCACCTGAATCTGCCCTTTTTCCCGCATTAGGCGGCTTTCTTCCACAAGCTGACTCAGCATAATTGAATCTACGGTGTCACGGATACTGCTGTTAATCCGCTCCCAGACAAATCTGGTCACACACAAATCAGCTCCCTGACAACTATGGTCTTCTCCTCCGCAAGTTACGGCTTCTAAACTTCCCTCGAGTGCCCTTAGGACATCTCCCACAGAAATTTCATTTGCCGGTCTTGCCAGCTTATAACCACCCTGTGCACCTCTGACACTGACAATCAGTCCTGCACTTCGTAATTTACGCATCAACTGTTCCAGATAACTGTCAGAAATGTTTTGTCTTTTGGCAATACTCTGTATGGAAACAGCCTCATTTTCACTGTATAAGGCCAGGTCTATCAAGGCTCGTAATCCGTATCTTCCTTTGGTTGATAATTTCAAACAACCACCATCCTTTTAAATCCCGACTATTCCACTCGGATTTAAAAGTAGAATATCATTCTTATCTTGTTCTGTCAAGATGGTTTTTTGAATATATTTGAGAAAAAGGTCTTTGGAATTTTGCCATGAATCATACTCGTGCTATGCTAAAAGGAACTCTGATTTTAACACTCTCCGGCTTCCTTACAAAAATAATCGGTTTCTTATATAGAATATTCCTCTCCCAGACAATTGGTTCTGCTGGAATGGGAATTTATCAGCTGATTTTTCCAATTCATACTCTTTGTTTTGCCCTTACAGTCGGCGGGATTCAGACTGCAATTTCACGTCTTGTCGCAGCCAAATCCGCAAAAAAAGACGAATCCGGTGCAAGAGAAATTTTCTTACTTGCCACATCTTTTGCTACTTTACTCTCTATTTTGGTCACTTTTGTTCTTTATCGTTATGCTGACTGGTTTGCCGTACATATCTTATTAGAACCGCAATGTACCTCTCTCTTAAAAATATCCTCCCTTTCCATTCCTATGGGCACGTTTCATTCCTGTGTAAACGGTTATTATTTTGCTCGCAAAAAAGCACTTCTTCCTGCGCTCTCGCAGTTAATCGAACAGACTGCCCGTGTTGCCTCTTCCTATCTGTTATGGCTTATCTGGTGTCAGGAAGGACACGCAATCACTCCTATGCTTGCTGTCTTTGGTCTTTTTTTTGGGGAACTGATTTCCATGCTGTTCGCCTTATTGATTACTCTCATGGATTTTCACTCCTATCCTCATGCAGTTTTTAAAACAGGCAGACCTTTCCGACAGTTAAAAGAAATTTTAGCTTTTTCCACACCACTTACCTGCAACCGCCTTTTGGTCAATCTTCTGCACAGTATTGAATCAATTTTAATTCCAGGACATCTGCGCCTGTTTGGAATGACTCAGCAGACTTCCCTTTCTGTATACGGAGTTTTAACCGGAATGGCACTACCCTTAATTCTCTTTCCCTGCGCAATCACAAATGCCTTTTCCGTCATGCTGCTTCCTTCCGTTGCAGAAAATCAGGCACTTGGAAATTATGATAATATCCGGCTTTGTATTCAAAAAACAATTCGTTACTGTCTGGTTCTTGGTTTTCTCTTTACATTCGGCTTCTTTTTTCTGGCAGATTTTCTCGGACTGTTTTTATTCAAAAATGAACTTGCTTCCACTTTTATCCGTACCTTATCGTTTATCTGTCCCTGTCTCTATCTTTCAAGCACTTTAAGCGGAATTTTAAACGGACTTGGACAGACCGGTCCTTACTTTTTTCAAAACATGATTGGACTTTCTATTCGGCTTCTGTTTGTTTTTTTTGTAATCCCGACTCATGGAATTATCGGCTATCTCTGGGGTCTGCTTTTAAGCGAACTTATTACTACTTTTTTAACACTTCTGTTTCTTCATCTTTTTTTAAAAGGCAAATCTTGATTCTTTTTAGCTTTAAAGCATAAAATTATCAAAAATAGTCGACAAGCCTTTCTTTCTGTATTATAATCAAAAACTAAAAGAATACCTTCTGTACGATATTTTACAGAAAATGAACAGCGATAAAGGAGAAAGTTAAGATGAGTTTTAAATTTGTGAAACAGCTTCCATCTCCGGAAGAAATCAAAGAAATGTCTCCGGTAACCGAAGAAATGAAAAAAGTAAAAGAAACAAGAGACCGCCTGATTCAGGATGTCATCACAGGCAGTTCTGATAAATTTCTGGTTATTGTAGGTCCTTGTTCTGCCGATAATGAAGAAGCAGTCTGCGATTACACCAATCGTCTTGCAAAAGTTCAGGAAAAAGTGGCAGACCGCCTTGTTTTAGTTCCAAGAATCTATACCAACAAACCTCGTACAACAGGAGAAGGCTATAAAGGAATGTTACATCAGCCTGACCCAGAAGCAAAACCAGACGTACTTGCTGGTATCCTTGCAATCCGTCACATGCATATCCGTTCCATTCAAGAAACCGGATTAACTTCTGCAGATGAAATGCTTTATCCTGATAACTGGCATTATCTTTCCGATTTGCTCTCTTATGTTGCAATCGGTGCCCGTTCTGTTGAAAATCAGGAACATCGTCTGATGGTCAGTGGTCTGGACATTCCGGTTGGTATGAAAAATCCGACCAGCGGTGATTTTTCTGTTATGCTCAATTCCGTTGTTGCAGCGCAGAATAGTCATGATTTTATTTCCAGAGGCTGGGAAGTCAACACAGAAGGAAACCCTCTGACTCACACCATCTTAAGAGGTGCTGTCAACAAACACGGAAATACCATTCCAAACTATCACTACGAAGATTTACAGCTTCTGCTTGAAATGTATGGAGAACGTGACCTTGCAAATCCGGCTGTCATCATTGACGCCAACCATTCAAACTCCGGCAAAAAATATGAACAGCAGATTCGTATCGTCAAAGAAGTACTTCACAGCCGTCTTGTCTCAAAAGACATCCGTCAGTTAGTAAAAGGCGTTATGATTGAAAGTTATATCGAACCAGGAAATCAGAAAATCGGACCAAACCATGTCTATGGAAAATCTATTACAGACCCATGTCTTGGATGGGATGAAACTGAAAAACTGCTTTATACAATCGCAGAACTCTGCTAATCAGACTTTATTAACCAAAAAAACCGTAATCTTCTAAAAAAAGAGGATTACGGTTTTTGTATGTCAGCAATTTAAAGAGACACTGATTTTTTAACTTCTCGGATGCGCTTTTTTATAAACATTCCGAATTCGATTTGTATTTAGGCTTAAATAAACCTGAGTGGTGGAAATGTCAGAATGACCCAGCATTTCCTGCACACTTTTTAAATCTGCTCCATTTTGCAGAAGATGAACTGCAAAAGAATGGCGCAGGGTATGCGGTGTAATTTCTTTTTCAATTCCTGCAAGTTTCGCATAATACTTTAAAATTTTCCAAAATCCCTGACGGCTCATTGCACTTCCATTACAGTTAATGAACAAATACTGGCTGTCATTTCCTTTTAAAAGTACATCCCTTGCCTGTTCCACATAAGTCTCTACTGCCTTTTTTGCTGTATTTCCAAATGGAACGGCACGACTCTTCTCCATTGAACTACAGCTGATATAATTTAATTTTAAATTCACATCTTTGACGGATAAATGAACCAGCTCACTGACACGTATGCCTGTCGCATACAGAAGTTCAAGCATCGCCTTATCCCGTATTCCTTTTACCGTTTTTTCATCCGGCTGGGCCAGCAGTAAATCCACTTCTTCTACAGAAAGAATCTCCGGTATCTTTTTTTCTACTTTAGGAGCTTTTAAAACATCTGCCGGATTTTTGGGAATCATTCCCTGATTAAAAAAGTATTGAAAAAACGCACGAATCGAAGCAATACTTCGAGAAATGGACGAAGCAGCAAATTCTTCCCGTTCCAAATAGGTAATATAACTATTTAATTCTGCCTCTGTTACCTGTCTTATCCTGCGAATTCCTTTGTCCTTTAAAAACTGCTCCAATTTGCGCAAGTCCCGCTCATAAGAAATTTCTGTATTTAAAGAAGTGCCTCTTGTGTTATGTAAATACCCAATAAACTCTTCTATCTCACACATCATGATACAATCCTTTATCCCTAATCTTTGCATGTACTCTCACAATCTTTCTGTACTTGTTTTTGTGAGCACATTGTTTCTAAAGGGATTATATATCAACTGTAGATTAAAAATCAAACCCCTTTTTGGGGCTCATTTTGCTGTTTTTTCTTATGTTTTTTTATTTATACAAGATATCGTCAGACTCCATTTTCTCTCTACCATATAT
>JAIIAN010000041.1 GCA_022717655.1 Bacillota bacterium
ATACTAAGTTAGAATATAATGCATCAAAGCCATTAGAAATTACAATCAATGTATCTGCAAGAAATATTCAAAAAGTATTGGTAGATGGAAAAGAAATTGATGCAAAATACTACACAATTGAAAATATTTCACGAGCAGTTAATGGTAATTCAAAAGTTGTATTAACTAATGAATATTTAAAAACTCTAAGCAGTGGAGAACATAAGATTCAAGTTCAAACAACAGCTGGAAATGTAGATACAATATTTACAATTGTGAAAGCAAATTCTGGAAAAGATGATAACGAAAATCCAAATCCAGGAACAGGAAAAGATGATAACGAAAAACCAAACCCAGGAACAGGTAGTGATGATAATCAAAAACCAAATACTGGTACAGAAAATAAAGATAGTCAAACAAATGTAGATAATAAGAAAAACGAAAGAGTTGAAGGTGTATCAAATACAAATAATGAAACTACTAAAAATACTCAAACAACAACTCAAAAGAGTACAAAAACAGGTGATCAAGCACCGGTTGAAATTTTCATAGGTTGTTGCTTAGTGTCATTTAGCACAATTATCGCATTAAAAAAGAAAAAGGTATTAAAATAAATACTAGAATCATATGATTGTAATATAAAGTGAACAAAATAAGTTCAATGAATAACTTAAGATGTTCACTTTTTGTATTGAATTTAATTGACTTTATAAAAAGACTTTGCTATTCTTTGAAAGAAAAATGAATAAATGGTAGAGGTGCATGAATCAAGAGTACTCTTTAATAATGTTTGGTGACAGTTAAAGAGGAAAGGGAAACATGCCGAAGAAAATAAAAGCACCAACTTTTATTTATCTGGGAAATTATAGAATATGTAATTTCTTGTCACTTTTTAGTGGAGAGCTATCTTGTATGTAAGTACTTTGATTGCCTCAAAGTGCTTTTTTTATGGAGGAAAAGATGAATTTTGTAAGTACAGTATGGGCGTTATTACCGCCAATTATTGCGATTGTTTTTGCGTTAAAAACCAAAGAAGTATATCTATCTTTATTATTAGGTATTGTGACAGGGACACTTTTATTAACGAATTTTCATATTGTAGAAAGTATGAATTTGTTATTTGATACGGTTGTTAATTGCTTGAGTAAACCTTCTAATATTGGTATCTTAATGTTTCTAGTGATGCTAGGAATGATAGTGACTTTAATGACTAAAAGTGGGGGAAGTCAAGCTTATGGAAAATGGGCAAAGAAGAAAATGAAATCCTCAAAGCAATCACTTTTTTCTACTTTTGTTTTAGGTGTGGTGATCTTTGTTGATGATTATTTTAACTGTTTAACAGTAGGAAGTGTTATGCGTGAAATTACCGATGAATTTAAAGTCTCTCGTGCAATGCTTGCTTATATTATTGATAGTACAGCAGCACCTATTTGTATTATTGCACCAATTTCATCATGGGCTGCTGCTGTCAGTGGCTATACTTCGGGAGATGGATTTCAACTCTTTTTAAATACGATTCCCTTTAATCTATATGCCCTTCTTACAGTTGTAATGGTATGTTATGTTATAAAAAGTGAATTTCTTGTAGGTAAAATGAGAAAACATGAGCTTGCCGCTAAAGAAGGTGATATTCATTTTGGGGATGATTCTTATCAAACTAGTGAAGAAATTTCTTATAATAAAAATGGTAAAGTGATAGATCTTATTTTACCTGTTATTGTTTTAATTTTTAGTTGTATTGTTGGGATGATCTATACAGGTGGCTTTTTTGATGGAAAAGATTTAATTACGGCTTTTAGTCAATGTGAAGCATCAAGAGGACTTGTTTATGGAACATTCTTTACTATTATTTTTGTCTTTGTTCTTTATATTCCTCGTAAAGTTGTTTCTTATAATGAATTTGTTGAATGTATTCCAGAAGGGTTTAAAGCCATGGTACCCTCTATCTTAATTCTTGTACTTGCCTGGTCTTTAGGAGACCTTGTATCAAATCAATTACAGGCTGGAACATTTGTTTATAATACATTACAATCAGCTTCAATTTCAACCGCAATTCTACCGGCATGTTTATTTGTTGTTGGAGCGGGGTTATCTTTTTCAACAGGAACATCTTGGGGAACGTTTGGTATTTTAATTCCTATGGCAACCTCTTTATTTCCAGAAGGTTCAACAATGTTAGTTATTTCTATTGCATCTATTTTAGCAGGGGCAGTTTGTGGAGATCATATTTCACCTATCTCTGATACGACAATTATGGCTTCAACAGGAGCACAATGTAATCATTTATATCATGTTACAACACAGATTCCATATGCTTTAATTGTTTCAAGTGCATGTTTTATAGGTTATTTAGTAGCTGGATTTACACAAAATATGTTACTTACTTTAGTTGTTTCGTTTGTTTCTTTAGGATTGATTATTTTAGGAATACGTATTTATCAAAAAAGAAAGTATTAAAAACTTTTGAACTTCAAAATATAATATGTTATAGTGTTGGCGGTGATAAAAATGAAAAGAAAGATTTCTCTAATTATAAAATTCATTGCAATACTTTCTTCTGTTTATGGAATGTTGCAATCTTTAGACCATTGGATGTTTTTTACGTACTTTACGAATTTATCAAATATCTTTATTGATCTTTGTCTTTTAATCTTTTTGATTTATGATTTAAAGAAAACAAAATATATTTCACAAGGAATGTATTTGATTAAATTTATGGGAACAATATCCATTACCCTTACATTCTTTGTCTATCTGCTTTTATTAGCACCAACCAATAGTCATGGTTTTGTCGGTGCTTATTTAAATAATGGTGCAGGAAGTTTATGTGTACATTTTATAACCCCAGTTCTAGCAATCATTGATTTTATTTTCTTTAGTGAAAAATATCTTCCTGAAAAAAGACATGTCTTTTATTCAGTTATTCCACCACTTGTTTATGTTGGTTATGTTATTATTCTAGGACAAGTATTTGGTGTACGTTGGTATGGCGATATGTTAGCACCCTATAATTTTTTAAACTATGGTGCTTCTACAGGATGGTTTGGTTTTGATTTATCTTTATTAGGTTCTAAAACATTAGGAATTGGGACATTTTATATGATTGTAGTTTTATTGATTATTTTTATTGTTATTCAAATTATTGTTATCATTATTATTCTTGTTCCCATCTTCTGTCAAATCATTGATGCCATCTTTTAATCCTTCACCGATATCTTCCACGCCATCACCGATGTCTTCTCCAATATCTCCGATGACACCGTCCCCATTATCCTTCCTATCATTATTATTTCTATCATTATTCATTGTATCATCATTTGTCGTACCATTGTCATTCGTCGTACCATCATTTACTGTATCATTCTGATTTCCGCCTGTCGCATCATTCATGTTATTTCCACATGCGGTCATAACAACCATCATTCCTGCAAGCAGTAAAGTAAATACATATTTTTTCATCGGTTTCTTCTCCTTTTCCTGTTGAAAATAATTTTCCTGCTTATAATATGCGACAAAAACCGGATTTTTATGTTTTCAGACAACAAAAAAATGCCAGGAAAGATTTCCCAGCATTTTTTTATACCAATACGCTCTTTTATTTTCAGATAAATTTTCTATTCTATCAGCCAATAACATCGCTCATGTCATACATTCCAGCGCCTTTTCCTTTCAGGAATTTTGCTGCTTCTACTGCACCTTTTCCAAATACAGCTTTTGAATATGCAGTGTGTTTGAACTCAATTACTTCGTCCGGACCGCAGAATAATACTTCGTGTTCTCCTACGATTGTTCCGCCACGGACTGCGGAAATTCCGAGTTCTTTTTTATCTCGTTTCTGTCTTACCTGACTTCTGTCATAGATGTATTCGTACTGATTGTCCATTGCTTCATTGATACTGTCAGCCAGTGCAAGTGCTGTACCGCTTGGTGCATCTAATTTCTGATTGTGATGTTTTTCTACGATTTCCACATCAAATCCTGCTGCTGCAAGCACTTTTGAAGCATCCTGCAGTAATTTTAAAAGCGTGTTGATTCCGAGGGACATATTTGCAGAACGAAGTACTGCTGTTTCTTTTGCAGCTTCTTTTGTCTTTGCAAGCTGTTCTTCAGAAAGTCCTGTTGTACAAAGCACTAACGGAAGTTTCTTTTTCGCACAATACTCCAATACTTTGTCTGTTGCTTTTGCAGATGAAAAATCAATCATTGCATCGGCTTCGACGTCACATGTATCGATATCTGTAAACACCGGATATCCATTGTCTCTGTTATCTACAATATCAATTCCTGCTACGATTTCTGCATCTGCATCTTTTTCGACCAGACCACTGATTACCTGTCCCATGTGACCGTTACAGCCACTCATAATAATTCTTACCATCTTTCGTTCCTCTTTTTCCTGTATTCTCATGCTACTACAGCAAATATTAAGTAATTCACTTATTGTTTTGCCTTAATTTTCGCTGTATTACTTGATAATTTCGAGTGATACCACTCGGTCTGCTGCTTCTTTTAATTTCGGAGTTACAACATTTCCTGTCAGAATCATTTCCATCTCCTCATCTTTTGCCTGTATCAGGTTGACAACATCCTCATCTGAAATGATTCCAAACTCCACAGCACCTAATACTTCATCAAGAATCAGCATGTCACACTCCTGTGTCACAAGAACTTTTTTCGCATAATTCAGTCCGTTACGGATATTGAAGTTCTCTTCTTGACGCTCTTCTTCGGTCAGATTCTCATAACATTTGTTCTTTTTTTCAAATCGGAACAATTTTACATTAGGTTCAAGAACCGAAAGATAATCCACCTCGGAAGTTGCTCTGCCTTTCAAAAACTGGATTACAATCGCCGTTTTACCATGACCGATTGCTCGAATTGCCTGCCCAATTGCCACACTCGTCTTGCCTTTCCCAGGGCCACAATATACCTGGACAATTCCTTTGTTTTCCATATTTACACCTCTTACAGATTCGATATAGACCTTTTTCCTCTGTTTCTTGCGTTTTCCACATGCTGTGTATATCTTACTACACCTGACCAAAGATTGCAATCCAAATTCCGATCTGGCAAAACTTCTCTGTTTTTATCCGTTCAGCAGGTCTGTATCTCTATAGTTTTCTCCGTACTCCAGTTTACTGACAGAAACTTCATACGCAGTTCGCTTTTCTGTCTCGGTTTCACTTAATTTCTTTATATATTCCCTGCTCTGGATTCTTCCCCAGATATGGAGACATCCTCCGACTTCAAATGAACGGGCAAAATTTGCATTTCTTCCCCAACAGATACAGGGAATATAATCCGATTTCCCATAAGGGCGGTTCACTGCCAGAAGCACATCCGCAATCTCTCTTCCAAGCGGAGTCATTCTGTGAACCGGCGGCTTACATATGTAACCGTTCAATTCAATCAGATTCGTCTCTACTGAATCATCTTCTTCCTCTACAAAGGTAAGTTCTCTAACAAATACCGACAACACCAGTCGGTTCTTCTTTTCTTCATGTCTGTTATAGGACCGAAACTGTCCCTGCACCTGTATATATTCACCTAAGTAACTTTGCGTAACATCCACCAGTCTCTCCGAGACCATAAGCGGAATTCTGTCCTCCGAACCGCTTAAGCGTTTCACCAGAATGTCTACCATGTAAAAGCCCTCCCCATATACTTCGTGGCTCTTTACAAATTCTGATGCAACTACGCCCACCATTGATACCTGATTGTTTTCAATAATTTTATCTGCCATGAATCACTTTCCCCTTCCTCTTTTTGGTATTTTATCTTTATTAATCTATTCATGAGAGTTGGGATTTATTCCTGTTTTTTTATTTTTTTTTGAAAAAATTTTTGAAAACTAAATTTTTTCTTTGTATTTACGGCTAATTGTGATAGAATGGCTTGTGATTAAAAATGTTTTTTACGGTTTCTAATGTACCATTTGCTATTTTTATATAGGTACATTCTATTTGGAAAAGAGGTTATTATGAAAACAAAAAGAGAAGATATCAGAAATGTAGCAATTATTGCCCACGTTGACCACGGTAAAACCACCCTTGTTGACCAGCTCTTAAAACAGAGTGGTGTATTCCGTGAAAACCAGGAAGTACAGGAACGTGTCATGGACTCCAATGACATCGAAAGAGAACGTGGAATCACAATTCTTTCTAAAAATACTGCTGTTTACTACAAAGATACAAAAATTAATATTATCGATACCCCGGGACATGCAGATTTCGGTGGCGAAGTAGAACGAGTTTTAAAAATGGTAGACGGTGTTATCCTGTTAGTTGACGCCTTTGAAGGTGCAATGCCTCAGACAAAATTCGTTTTGAAAAAAGCCCTTGAACTGGATTTACATGTTATTGTCTGTATCAACAAAATCGACCGTCCGGAAGCAAGACCAAACGAAGTTATCGATGAAGTCTTAGAACTTTTAATGGACTTAGATGCATCAGACGAACAGCTTGACTGTCCGTTTTTATATGCATCTGCAAAAGCAGGTCACGCTGTACTTGACCTTGCTGATACTCCTGAAAATATGGAACCGCTCTTTGAAACTATCTTAAAATATATTCCGGCTCCGGAAGGTGACCCTGAAGAAGGAACTCAGGTACTGATTAGTACCATCGATTACAACGAATATGTTGGACGTATCGGTGTCGGAAAAGTAGAAAACGGAACAATCCGTGTCAATCAGGACGTTTTACTTTTAAACCATCATGATCCTGATAAGAAAAAACGTGTAAAAATCAGCAAACTTTACGAATTTGACGGACTTGGCAAAAAAGAAGTAACAGAAGCCGGCTTTGGTTCTATTGTTGCAATCTCCGGTATTGCAGATATTCATATCGGTGATACCTTATGTTCTCCGGAAAATCCGGTGGCAATTCCATTCCAGAAAATTTCCGAGCCGACAATTTCCATGAACTTCATTGTAAATGACAGCCCGCTTGCCGGACAGGAAGGCAAATTCGTCACTTCCCGCCATTTAAAAGAACGTCTCTTAAGAGAATTAAATACAGACGTCAGCTTACGTGTAGAAGAAACAGAAAGCACAGACTGCTTTAAAGTTTCCGGACGTGGAGAACTTCATCTGTCTGTTTTAATCGAAAACATGCGTCGTGAAGGCTATGAATTTGCAGTCAGCAAAGCAGAAGTTATTTATCACGAAGATGAACGCGGTAAAAAACTCGAACCAATCGAAATCGCATACATTGATGTTCCGGAAGAATTTTCCGGTACTGTTATCAACCGTTTAAATGAAAGAAAAGGTGAGCTGCAGGGCATGAGTCCGGCAAGTGATGGAACCGTCCGTCTGGAATATCACATTCCATCCCGTGGATTAATCGGTTTCCGTGGAGAATTTATGACCTCCACAAAAGGTACCGGTATCATCAATACTGCTTTTGACGGCTATGCACCATACAAAGGTGATATGAACTACAGAAAACAGGGTTCCTTAATCGCATTTGAATCCGGTGAAGCTGTTACTTACGGACTCTTCTCCGCACAGGATCGTGGTACTTTATTTATCGGACCTGGTGAAAAAGTATACAGCGGAATGGTTATCGGACAGAGTGGAAAATCAGAGGATATTGAGTTAAATGTCTGCAAGACCAAACATCTGACCAACACCCGTTCTTCTTCTGCCGATGATGCCTTAAAGCTGACTCCGCCGAGAGTGTTAAGTCTTGAACAGGCTCTCGAGTTCATTGATACCGATGAGCTGCTTGAAGTAACACCGGAATCCCTGCGTATCCGTAAGAAAATTCTGGATTCCAGACTTCGTAAACGTGACAACATGAAAAAATAATAAAATCAGAGCATTAAATATCGAATAAAACTCCCAAAAAAGAGAACATTACCAGCTGGAAATGTTCTCTTTTTTTTTACTTTTTTGATTCGGTTAA
The DNA here is from genome assembly GCA_022717655.1 of Bacillota bacterium. Lineage (GTDB taxonomy): Bacteria > Bacillota > Clostridia > Lachnospirales > Lachnospiraceae > Blautia. Next base: position 7,887 of record JAIIAN010000041.1, read on the forward strand.
ATTTTTAACAATTTTCAGAAAATTTCGATTATTTTTTAACAATTCTTGCAATTGCTTCGTTACTATGCTAAAATAATTTCATAAACAAATGGTTTTTATATGCAAAGCAACCAATTTTATTTTAGGAGGTCTCTGAATGGCAAAAAAAGTCGAATCCAAAGTACCTGAAACTATCGATAGCGTAGAAGCACTCCAGACAAAGATTGCTGCTATGAGAGAGGCGCAGAAGAAATTTGCCACCTTTACTCAGGAGCAGGTTGATAAAATCTTTTTTGAAGCTGCAATGGCTGCAAACAAACAACGTATCCCGCTTTCCAAACTGGCCGTGGAAGAAACTGGAATGGGTGTCGTTGAAGACAAAGTAATTAAGAACCATTATGCTGCAGAATATATGTATAACGCTTATAAACGTATAAAAACCTGTGGCGTAATTGAAGAAGACAAATCTTATGGAATCAAGAAAATCGCTGAACCGGTTGGTCTTGTAGGCGCAGTTATTCCTACCACAAACCCGACTTCTACCGCTATTTTCAAATGTCTGATTTGTTTAAAAACCAGAAATGCAATCTTAATCAGCCCGCATCCGCGTGCAAAGAAATGTACCGCTGAAGCTGCCCGTATCGTTTTAGAAGCAGCTGTAAAAGCAGGTGCTCCGGAAGGAATCATAGGATGTATCGAAGAGCCGACCATCGAACTTTCCAATGAATTGATGAAAGCTGCCGATGTCATCCTTGCAACCGGTGGTCCTGGAATGGTAAAAGCTGCTTACTCATCCGGAAAACCGGCAATCGGTGTAGGTCCTGGAAATACTCCTGTTATCATGGACAGCTCCTGTGATATTCCTACCGCTGTTTACTCTGTCATCCATTCCAAAACATTTGATAATGGTATGATTTGTGCTTCTGAACAGTCCGTTACTGCAATCGCAGATATCTACGATGCAGTGAAAAAAGAATTTGTCAAACGTGGATGTCATGTACTGAACAAAACAGAACTTGACCAGGTTCGAGGCATTATCTTAACAGAAGCAGGCACTGTAAATCCAAAGATTGTAGGACAGCCGGCATATAAGATTGCTGCTATGGCAGGCGTTACTGTTCCTGCTGATACAAAAATCTTAATCGGTGAAGTTACATCTGTTGATGTTTCCGAACCATTTGCTCATGAAAAACTGTCTCCTGTTCTTGCTCTTTATAAAGCAAAAGATTTTGATACTGCGCTTGATATGTCAGAACAGCTTATCGCAGACGGTGGATACGGACATACTTCTTCTCTGTATGTACATCCGTCAGAAACTGAAAAACTTGCCAAACATGCCGCTCGTATGAAAACATGCCGTATTCTGGTAAATACTCCGTCATCCCACGGTGGTATCGGTGACCTTTATAACTTCAAGCTTGCTCCATCCTTAACATTAGGCTGTGGTTCTTATGGTGGCAACTCTGTTTCAGAAAACGTAGGTGTAAAACACCTGCTCAATGTTAAAACAGTTGCCGAAAGGAGAGAGAACATGCTGTGGTTCCGTGCACCTGAAAAAGTTTACTTTAAGAAAGGCTGTCTGCCGGTAGCTCTTGACGAATTAAAGAATTATTATCATAAAACAAAAGCATTTATCGTAACTGATACTTTCTTATATCAGAACGGTCATACCAGACCAATCACCGATAAACTCGATGAAATGGGTATTCCTTATGACTGCTTCTTTGAAGTTACTCCGGACCCGACTCTGCAGTGTGCACAGAGAGGTTTAGAGCAGTTAAAAGCATTTGGTCCTGACGTTATCATTGCTCTCGGTGGTGGTTCTGCTATGGACTGTGCAAAAATTATGTGGATGATGTATGAACATCCGGAATGTGCATTTGAAGACCTTGCTATGGACTTCATGGATATTCGTAAGAGAGTTTACACCTTCCCGAAGATGGGTGAAAAAGCAATGATGGTTTCTATCCCGACTTCTTCCGGAACAGGTTCTGAAGTAACTCCTTTCGCTATCATTACAGACGCTACAACAGGAACAAAATGGCCAATCGCTGACTATGAACTGCTCCCGGATATGGCAATTATTGACGCTGATTTCATGATGAGCCAGCCAAAAGGACTGACCAGTGCTTCCGGTATCGATGCTCTGACCCATGCACTTGAAGCTTACGTTTCCATTATGGCAACTGACTTCACAGACGGTATGGCATTAAAAGCAGCTAAGATTATCTTTGATTATCTGCCATCTGCTTACGATAAAGGAGCAGCTGACCCGATTGCCCGTGAAAAGATGGGTAATGCATCTACCTTAGCCGGTATGGCATTTGCCAATGCATTCCTCGGTGTCTGCCACTCCATGGCTCATAAACTCGGTGCTTATCATCACCTGCCACACGGTATCGCAAACGCTCTGTTAATCGAGCTTGTTATGCGCTACAATGCAGACCCGGCACCGGTTAAAATGGGAACCTTCTCCCAGTATCCATATCCACACGCAAAAGAACGCTACTGTGAAGTTGCACGTTTCGTAGGCGTGACCGGAAAGAATGACGATGAAGTATTTGAAAACTTTATCAAAGCAATTGCTGAATTAAAAGAAAAAGTCGGAATCAAGAGAACCATTAAAGATTACGGTATCGAAGAATCTGCTTTCCTCGCTACATTAGACGAAATGGTTGAAAATGCGTTCAACGACCAGTGTACAGGCGCAAACCCAAGATATCCACTTATGTCTGAAATCAAAGATATGTACTTAAAAGCTTACTATGGTGAATAATTGAATCATTATTACCGCTTATTCACTTTTCGTTAAATTTGAATTACTCCTTTCGCGCTATTACCTAAATAGCAAAACGACCGCTCACAGGGAAACCTGTGGGCGGTTGTTTTTTCTCTTCATAATAAATAATAATCTAATTGTTTCGATATTTTCTTTACTCGACCTGCTGTTCGCCTTCTCCGAAGTAATAATAAGCAGCACCACTCTGAAGGGTTTTTCCTTTTGCTTCTGCCAGTTCACTGACAGTCACAAGCTTAAATCCTTTTGCAATCAAATCCGGTATCATTCGGATTGCCGCTTTTACCGACCATTCATGAATGTCATGCATCAATACAACGGAACCGTCCTGTGCATTATCCATAACAACCTGATACGTCTGGTCCTCACTCTTGGTTGCCCAGTCTCTGGTATCAATACTCCAGATAATCAGCGGATGATTAATTGCTGCTTTGACGGAATCGTTGAAAGAACCACCTGGCGGACGCATTACGGTTGCTTCAAATCCCGTTGCAGCTTTTAATGCTGCATCCGTATTGCTTACCTGCTGTGCCGCTGCTTCTGCTCCAATTGTCACTAAATCCGGATGACTGTAAGAATGATTTCCAAGTTCCATTCCTGCATCCGATAATTTCTTTGCGATTTCCGGATATGCTTCTACATTTTGTCCCAGCATGAAGAATGTTGCTTTTGCATTATTCTCTACCAGACAATTAATCAATTCTTCGGTATACTCACCCGGACCATCATCAAAGGTCAATGCAATCATTGGACGCTGTTTTGTCTCATCGTATTTTCCATCTTCATCAAAATAGCAGTCTTTGTCATCAATTGTCTGCCATCCTGTCAAGATATAACCATTTGAATTAAAATAATATGTACTGCCATTTACTTCCTGCCAGCCATCCTGATAATAGCTGCCATCCCGATTCTGATACCACCAGCCGTTTTCATCCTGATGCCATCCAATACTTGGCGCTGCCTTTAACTTATCTACATCAGAAGCACTCATGACCGGCTGTTTTCCTGCCTCGCCGGTGTCTTCTGCTGCCTGAACTTCTACGGTACTGCTGCTTGCATTCTTAGCACTACTGCTTTTTATATGAACACCGGAGAACAGCTTTCCAACTCCTCTTCCTGCAAAAACCAATACTAATACCAGTACAGCTGCCATTGCACCAATCCGCATCATTTTTCTGCGACGTAACTGACGTATCTTTTCCTGCTTACGGCGCATCATTCTCTCATGTCGGATACGTTGACGCTCTAGTTCGTCTCTTTGTTCTTCGTCCATTTTTCTTTATCCCTCATTTCCTTTTCACACTCAAATCCTTTGTTAATCATACCTTTTTTTTCGACATTATGCAACCTCTACACTCTTAATTTTCCTTTACAAAAGTGTTACAAACGAAAAAAGAGGTTAGCCATTTTCTGACTAACCTCTTTCTACTATTTTTCAAGCAGACATTCTTTGACAGCTCGAACTAATTCCTTTATTTATTTTCTAATTTGCCTGTACTTCTGCACTTTTTACTTTCGCTTTCTGTTTTCCAAAAAACGCTTTTGTCTCTGCAAATACAACCGGACTTAACGCAATCAGGGCAATTAAGTTTGGAAATGCCATCAATGCATTAAAGATATCCGCGATATTCCATACTGCTTCTACTGTCATGTAAGGTCCGATAAAGATTGCAAGAATATATAACCAGCGATATCCTTTTACTACTTTTTTATTACGGTTAAATAAATATTCAATACATCTTTCACCATAGTAATTCCATCCAAGAATTGTGGTAAATGCAAAGAATACCAGACATACCATCAGTACTAAAGATGCAACTACAGGAGGGAACGGGAGTCCTTTCTGGAATGCGGCTGTTGTAATTGCCACACCTTCAAGACCTGTATTCCATGTACCTGTTATAACAATGGTCAGACCTGTCATCGTACAGATTACAATAGTATCAATAAATGTACCTGTCATAGAAACCAGACCCTGACGTACGGTAGAATGAGTCTGTGCTGCTGCCGCTGCAATCGGGGCACTACCAAGACCTGCTTCATTTGAGAAGATACCACGTGCAATACCCTTCTGCATTGCAACTACCATCGTTCCTGCTGCTCCACCTGCCAGCGCACTTCCTGTAAATGCACTCTTTACGATTGTGACAATTGCTGCCGGAAGTGCTGTAATATGTGTAACAATGATAATAAAAGCAAATACGAAATAGATGATTGCCATAAATGGCACAACAACCTGTGAAACACTTGCAATTCTCTTTAATCCACCGATAACAACCAGACCAACACATACCGTCAGAGCCAGACCTGCAATGGTTGTTGCGATAGAGTAATCTCTGCCAAATAATGCGATAGTATTTACTTTATCCGGGTCAAAGAAATTACAGACTGCTGAGGAAATTCCGTTTACCTGTGTGAATGTACCGATTCCCAGTAAACCTACACCCGCACCAAAGAATGCAAACATTTTTGCAAGCCATTTCCATTTTACGCCCATACCATTTTCGATATAGTAGAATGGTCCACCAAGTACGTGACCTTCTTTATCGATGGTACGATATTTAATTGCCAGTACACCTTCGGAATATTTCGTTGCCATTCCAAAAAATGCTGCAACAACCATCCAGAATAAAGCTCCAGGACCACCTGCTGCAAGCGCTGTTGCAACACCAACGATATTTCCGGTACCGATTGTTGCTGACATTGCAGTACAAAGTGCACCAAAACTGCTGACTTCACCTTTTCCGCCCTCTTCATTTTTTACCATGAATTTCAGGGCTTTGCCTAAGTGTCGGATTTGAAGAAATCTCATGCTGACAGATAAATAAATACCTGTACATAAGATGAGAATAATCAGCGGTAATCCCCATACCGCTCCATCAATCCAACTGATTACATTGTTCATTGTTTCAAACATTTCTTTTACGTCCTCTCTTTCTTTCTGCTGTACCACTTTGGTACATTCCCTAGATTGTTTCACTGAAACCCTCTCTTGAATTTTTCAGTTCAGAAAACAAAAAAACTGTGGAATCCACATTCCACAGTCTCATAAGAGTACGACAAAACATATACAAGATAACCTTTGTATACTCTGTCCTTTTGCCTGAGAGATTAACAACACGAATGTTGCCGTACACCTTCGGCGCTCTTACTTGAGACTCTCCAGAGTGTTGTCTTTCGACAACGTTCACTATAGCATATTCCCGTGCCAAATACAAGTGTTTTTTTATGGGAGACATTTTTTCTAAAATCCGCTCAAACTACAGTTCCTGTTTCTTGACATTTTATTCGCACAAATTGCATAGTCATTCCCGATTTCCTGTGCTATTATCAAAGCATCATCACATACTTTATAATTTATTAATTTTTCATGTAAAGGAGCATTAATCATGTTAAAAAATACGTTTAAAAATCCACTTCTTTCCGGATTTTATCCAGACCCGTCTATCTGTCGTGTAGGCGAAGATTATTATCTTGTTACTTCTTCTTTTGTTTATTATCCGGGACTTCCGATTTTCCACAGCCGTGACCTGATTCACTGGGAGCAAATCGGTCATGCCATCCATCGTCCGGACCAGTTAGATTATAAAAACTGCGAGACTTCTTTAGGATTATGGGCACCAAGCATCCGTTATCACGAAGGTACTTTCTATATTATCAACACTTTTGTATCAGAAGGCAGAGAAGCCAGACGTGATAATTACATCGTAACTGCCAAAGACCCTGCCGGTCCATGGAGTGACCCTGTATTCGTAGAAGGCGCAGATGGAATTGATTCCAGCCTGTTCTTTGATGAAGATGGAAGCCTCTGGTACGTTGGAAACTTTATCAGCGAAGAATGTCGTTATGAGGGACATCACGGAATTTACTTAAATGAATTAGATACCGAGACATTCCAATTTAAAGGTCCACGCTATATTATCTGGGATGGTTTCAAGACCAGAAGCAAATGGATTGAAGCTCCACACATTTATAAAAAAGACGGCTGGTATTACCTGCTGGTTGCAGAAGGTGGAACTTTTGTAAATCACAGTGTACAGATGGCCAGATGTCGTACCATCAATGGGGACTACGAAATCTGTCCGAGAAATCCGATTATCACTCACCGTCATCTTCCACTGGAAAATCCAATTTCCGTAACCGGACATGCCGATATTGTGGAAACCCAGAATGGAGAATGGTGGATGGTGCTTCTTGCTGTCCGTCCTTATGCCGGAGGTCACTATAACCTTGGCCGTGAAACATTCATGGTTCCGTTTGTATGGGCTGAAGATGGCTGGCCAATGATTGACAATGAAACCGGAATGGTTCAGACTGAAGAACGCCTTCCGAATCTTCCAAGAACCATTGTTCCGCTGATTCCAACTACCGATAACTTTGAAAGCGAAACACTTGCAATGCAGTGGAATACCATTCATCCACCGGTAGAACCATTCTACTCTTTAACCGAACGTCCTGGATTTTTACGTCTTTCCACCCGTCCGGAAGTACTTGAAGAAATCTGTACTCCATCTTTCGTTGGACGACGCCAGCAGCATAAGACCTTCTTAGCCCGCACTGCCATGGAATTTGTTCCACAGACAGAAGCTGAAGAAGCCGGTGTTTCTATTCTTCAGGATGACCGATTCAACTATATTATGGTTGTCAGAGAAAAAGACGATGAATTACGTCTGGAACTTCATAAAACAGAAAACGGCACAAGAACCCTCATCACTTCCGTTCCTGTAAAGAGAAACAAACGTATCTATCTTTCCATTCAGGGAAATGTGACAGACTACAGTTTCTATTACGGATATGACGAACAGGAAATGATTTTACTTGCTTCCGGCTTAGATGCTTCTCTTTTAAGTTCTGTTGTAAATGAAGGATTTACCGGTGCTTATATGGGTATGTATACAAGCTCGAATCATACTGAAAGCTTTAACCATGCTGACTTTGACTGGTTTTCTTATCAGGGAGAATAAATTTTTTATTCCTGATACACCTTAAAACAAATCCTTTCGAGTTTGAAATTGAGATAAAAAATGGCTCGCAGATTTTATTTTCTGCGAGCCGTTTTTATTTCTACCACTTAATAGAATAAGCCTGTTTTCTATTTAAATGCTTCTGCTATCTGTTGTACCAGAGTGTTTACATCTGCATTTTTTACCAGATATCGTTCCGTTCCATTGACTGCAACACTGTCATAATTTCCATCATAAGTATAATACGTCAGTGTAATTTCCGGCGCTTCTTTTGTATTTCTGTGGAATACCATACGCAACACTTCTTCTTTTTCATTATCCGCTTTTGGAGTATCTAAGTTAGAATCCAGCATCACATTCAACAATGCCTGATACAGGGTAGTAAAGGTTTCTTTCTCTACTTCTTTATCGCCCATGTAATATTTGCCGTCTTTGATTTTCATCGTATAAGCAGACTCTTTTGTCTTGATATCAATGCTTTCTACGGTATCAATATTTACGAGTGCCGGAATCTTTAAAATATAATCAAATGGATTTAAGTTGTAAATTGCTTCAAGTGTACTGGAAGGAATTGTATACACTTCATTTTCATAGCCTGCAACTGCCACATAGCGGTTTCCGAGGTCATCTTCATTTCCAAGCAGTAAGGTAACGGTCTTATCTGCTTCGGCAGAAGTATCGGTGCTCTCTGTATAATCAATCTGCATGGTTGTTGTACTTCCTGCTACACCGGTATCTGTTCCATCCGGAACTTCCGCCGTGGTAGAAAAATCAAATCCACTTAATACATCAAAGAGCTTATACATGGTTTCCGTATTTACAGTCGCTGTCTCATCGTAAGGATTTAAAATTTCCCAATAGTCAAATTCCATCTTATAATCTGCCGGTTCTTTAGACAGGCTGAAAATTTCTTCTCCATCTCGATTAATTACGAGTTTACGGATTCCATCAGAAGTAAAGGCCGGGTGTTCTGTCTTTTCAAGTTCGACTGTTTTCTCTTCTTCTGCTTTTTCTTCTGTCTTTTCATCTTTTGCAGTTTCGTCTGTTTTTTCTTCTTCCTTGTCTGTATCGTCTGCTGCTTCTGTATTTTCTGCTTCGTCTGTGCTTTCTGTCTCTTCTTCCTGCTTTGTTTCGTCCGCTTTTGCTTCGCTCTTTGACTCAGTCTTAGCTTCTTTTGCTTCTGTTGTTTTCTGACATCCTCCAAGAGTAAATGCACTTAATGACGCTATAATTCCTAACAGTGCAAGTTTTTGTAATACTTTTCGCATCTTTTTTTGTCCATCCTTTCCTGCCCTTTTTCTTTTTTTATCAAATCGTATTTTAAATTTTTAATCTGAAAAGGGGAATCACTTCGGATTCCCCCTTATACTATCACTTTCTCTTTCAAATAGCAAAATTTATTTCTGCTTTTTTTCTATAATATTTTATCCATTTAAACTCACACTCCCCGAATTTCTTCACGATATTTTGTCGGGGACTTTCCGGTATGTTTCTTAAACGCAAGCGAAAAATAATTGGTATCACGATAGCCCACCATCATCGCAATTTTTCCGGTCTTAATGCTGGTTGTCTCAAGCAGAGATTTTGCTTTTTCAATTCGTTTCCGGACAATATATTCGTTACAGCCTTCTTTTGTCACACGCTTAAATAATCTTGAAAAATAATTCGGTGTAATGTATAAATTATTGGCAATGCTTGAAACGGATAAATCTTCTGCCAGATGTTCGTCTATGTATCGTTTTGCTGAAGACACAATATCATGCACATTTTCTTCGCCTTCACCCAACAGATTTGTGATAAACATTTCTGTCAGTTCACAGGCTTCTTCTCTGCCCGCTGACACCAGATTTTTGGAAAGAGCATCAAGTTTTCCATCTTCTACTTCTCCTGAATCTCCCATGTAAGTTAAAAGCAGGGTCGAAGCAATTTCAAAACAGCATCTGCGTGCCAGAGATTTTGAGAGATTATAAGATTCTACTGCCTTTGAAAACGTCCGAAATACTTTTATCACATACTCGGAATTTCCAATATTATTGCACATGATTCCCTTTAATTCCGCATAGACATCCAAAAACAGTTCACTCTTACTTTCCGCGCCAAGATTTTGGATAATATCACAGATATTTTCTTTTTCATTTTCCAGCAGATATCTTGCATCGTTATAAGAAATCATCAGATTAGAAAAGCCCTGCACCGTACTTCCCATTACCATTTTGGGTTTTACATCAAATTCATCACTTAACACATCCGAAAGCTGTTGCACTTCCTCTATAATTGACTCTCCCTCTTCGATTTCAAAATAGACAATTGCAATGACTCCATCATCGTCCGTAAACGTGATTCCTTTTCCCTGAGAATCCACCATTCCCATACAAATATGTTTTACCGACATGGCACGAAAATTTTCTTCCGGTCTTTCCCGATTCATATACAGAGTTGGCACAATTAAAATCATTTTCATTGACTGATTGAAATCAAAATGATAGTGCTCTTTCAATGCATTTAATAACCGTTCTTTTTCTTCTCTTTGATGCACCAGACTTCTTAAGTAATGTTCCAGACGATTCTGCTGTTCAAATCCCTGTGTCCGTACCTGTTCCGGCTGAGTCTTTTCTGACTGTTTTTGTTCATCCAGATAGTCCACCTGTTTCTTTACCGCCTCAGCCAAATCCTCTTCATCAATCGGTTTTAAAAAGAAATCCTGTACTTC
>JAIIAN010000280.1 GCA_022717655.1 Bacillota bacterium
GCACCATACCTTCTCCTGCTGCCATTCTTGAAAGCTCAATATGCTCTTTACTTCCTGTTACACGTTTTCCGTCTTTTCCAAGTGGAAGTCCTGGCTGATAAAGACTTCTCTGCCATTTTGTCATAATTCAAGTTCCTCCCATTTCTAATTTCTGACTTTATTTTATCATAAAATTAACATTTTTAAATAGAAAAAAACGCCCGTTTCCAGACGTTTTTTCACCCTTTTATAAACTATGCAACATGAAATGCAACACAAGCTTTAAATAGCCTCTTTAAAAGCTTGAATTTACAGGATTTTTTTAGTCGGGGCAACAGGATTTGAACCTGCGACCTCACGGCCCCCAGCCGTGCGCGCTACCGGACTACGCCATGCCCCGATGATAAATCAAAATTATATCAGATTACAAAGAAAATGCAAGCAGAATTTTTTTATTCCACTTGCATTTATTAAAATTCTAAATCATCATTTAGTTTGCATTAATATAATTAATCAGACCTTCTGCCTTAATTATCTTCTGCATAAATTCTGGGAAAGCCTGTCCCTTGAAAGACTGTCCTTTTGTTTTATTGGTGATAATACCGCTGTCAAAATCTACTTCTACTTCATCGCCTGCTTCAATATTTTTTGCAGCTTCCGGACACTCAATGATTGGTAATCCAATATTAATTGCATTACGATAGAAGATACGTGCAAAAGTTTCTGCGATTACACAGCTGACACCTGCTGCTTTAATTGCAATTGGTGCATGCTCTCTTGAAGAACCACAGCCAAAATTTTTATCTGCTACAATGATATCTCCTTTATGTACATTGTTTACAAATTCTTTATCGATATCTTCCATGCAATGCTGTGCAAGCTCTGCAGGGTCAGAAGAGTTTAAGTATCTTGCCGGAATGATAACATCGGTATCCACATTATCTCCATATTTAAATACTGTTCCGTTTGCTTTCATTGTCTTTTCCTCCTACTATAAACCTAATTCTTCCGGTGCAGAAATTTTACCAGTTACAGCACTTGCAGCAGCGACTGCCGGACTTGCCAGATAAACTTCTGAATCTACATGTCCCATACGACCTACAAAGTTACGGTTGGTGGTAGAAATACAACGTTCTCCAGCTGCTAAAATTCCCATATATCCACCCAGACATGGACCACAAGTCGGTGTACTTACAACTGCTCCCGCTTCAATAAAGATTTTTAATAATCCTTCTTCCATTGCCTGAAGATAAATACTCTGCGTTGCTGGAATTACGATACAACGTACTCCTTTTTTCACTTTACGTCCTTTTAAGATTTCTGCTGCACAACGTAAGTCATCAATTCTTCCGTTTGTGCAAGAACCAATTACAGACTGGTCGATTACTACATCTTCTGTAATTTCATCAATTGTTCTTGTGTTTTCCGGAAGATGTGGGAAAGAAATGGTCGATTTTAATTCACTTAAATCAATTGTATATTCTTCATCATAAACGGCATCTTCATCTGCTTCATATACTTTATATGGACGTTTGGAATGTTCTTTCATATATTGTTCTGTCAGCTCATCTACAGGGAAAATTCCGTTCTTTCCACCTGCTTCAATTGCCATATTTGCAATTGTGAAACGGTCATCCATACTTAAGTTTTTGATTCCTTCTCCAACAAATTCCATAGATTTATAAAGTGCGCCATCCACACCAATCATTCCAATGATGTGTAAAATAACATCTTTTCCACTCACCCATTTTGCCGGTTTTCCAACAATATTGAATTTAATTGCAGACGGAACTTTAAACCAAGCCTTGCCGGTTGCCATTCCGGCAGCCATATCTGTACTTCCTACACCTGTAGAAAATGCACCAAGTGCACCATAAGTACAAGTATGAGAGTCTGCACCGATGATAACATCACCTGCAACTGTTAATCCTTTTTCCGGAAGCAGAGCATGTTCAATTCCCATTTCTCCAACATCAAAATAATTTGTGATATCATGCTTACAGGCAAATTCACGTACACATTTACAGTGTTCTGCGGATTTGATGTCTTTATTTGGGATAAAATGGTCCATAACCAGAGCGATTTTATCTTTATCAAATACATTTTTCTTTGTCATTTTATCCATCTCATGAATTGCAACAGGAGATGTAATATCATTACCCAGTACTAAATCAAGATTTGCTTCAATCAGCTGACCTGCTTCTACTTTTTCGAGCCCTGCTGCTGCTGCAAGAATCTTTTGTGTCATTGTCATTCCCATGGATATTCCTCCCTAAAAATACACTAAAAATTATTTTATGGTAGCAGACCTTTGTCTGCTTTTATCTATTGATATTCTAGCACAATTTTTGATATAATAGAAATACATATAAAACATATCAGATATAACTTATATTCATAAAGAAAAATGGAGATTCTAAGATGGAACAAAACTTATCATTATACCGTGTTTTCTACACCGTAGCCAATACTGGAAATATTTCAAAAGCCGCAGAACAACTTTTTATCAGTCAGCCTGCAATCAGTAAATCAATCCGTAAATTAGAACAGAGTTTAGACGTTACATTATTTTCCAGAAATTCCCGAGGGGTTCAACTCACGGAAGAAGGGGAAATTCTTTACACCTACGTTCAAAAAGCGTTTTTTTCGCTCCAGACAGGAGAATCACGTATTAAAAAAATCAATGAACTTGGCATTGGTCATTTACATATTGGAGTCAGTACAACTTTATGTAAATTTATGCTTCTGCCTTATCTTCAGGAATTTATTAAAACGCATCCACATATAAAGATTACTATTGAATGTCAGTCGACCAATCATACTCTACAACTCTTAAAAGAAAATAAAATTGATGTTGGTTTAATTGGAGAACCCGAACGTCCTCATCATGTACATTTTGACAGTCTTGGTGAAATCGAAGATATTTTTGTGAGCACCAAAACTTATTTAAATAATCTTTCTCTTCGCACCAATCATAAAGACGACATTTTCCGCAATGCCACTTTAATGCTGCTTGATAAAGAAAACATGACCCGCCAGTATATCGATGATTATCTTGCTGCTCACCGGATTGAAACCAATAACCTTCTTGAAGTTTCTACTATGGATTTATTAATCGAATTTTCAAAAATCAGTTTAGGGGTTGCCTGCGTCATTCGCCAGTTTGTAGAAAAAGAAC
>JAIIAN010000281.1 GCA_022717655.1 Bacillota bacterium
GTATTAATGTATTAGATGTACTTCAAGGCGATATATGTAAGATCGTAAACAAAATTAGTAGGAACAACGCTGAAAATCAGGATTTAAGGAAACTTGAAGAGCTTCGTTCTGTTAAAGAAACGGCTGAAAAGGTATTAGAAGAAGCGGACGTTGATATTGAAGATGCAAAACTGCAGTTGAAAGAATTGCAGTTAGAACTTGAACAGCTTAACACTGAATATTCAGTAAAGGGTGGAGGCATTTTGGAACAGAAGAATGCTTTAATGAAGCAAAGAAGTGAAAGTATAGCTGCTGTTAATAGTAGCCAGGAACAATTGCTGGAAATTGCAGGAGAAGAGCTTCCACTTCTATTAGTTTCTGATCTTTTAAAGGATATTGGGACACAAGGAAAGGTTGAACAGGAGAAAAAATTAAATAAAGTCGCCTTAGAAAAAGTAAATGTTTTATACGAAGGATTTGCTGGAAAATCTGAAGATGTCGCTAAGTTCATTAGCTTTATGAAGACGGAAATTAATTCTGATAAATCAGAAGAATTGTATAACCTTTCAGATTATAACCTGTACCAGGTAGAACAGCTTAATGCAGATAAACTAAAGCGATGTGCATTACATACACAGGAATTAGTAGCTAAAAGAGATAAGAATCAGAGGAAGGTTGATGAGGTAGATAATTCGTTGTCAGTCGATATAGATGAGTCGGCATTAACTGAACTCTTTGAGCAGATTAAAGCTAAAGAGCATGATGTGATTGCTAAACAGGTTGAAATAGAGACATTATGCAAGAACAGAACAACTTTACACGGAAATTTAATTGCAGCCGAATCGGAGTTCAGTAAATACGCAGAGAAGACACTTTCTATATTGGAATCAATGGATGCGGATGAACGTACTGCTAAATATGCCCATATGGCAGTACAGATTATTAAGCTATATAGAATTCGCTTGCAGGAAAGAAAAACCGGCATTTTGGCTCAAACTATGACAGAATGTTATAAGAAGCTTGCTAATAAAAAGAACCTTGTTGATTGCATAAAGATGAATCCTGAAACCTTAGATTTACAGTATTTGAATGCTGATGGCAAAGAAATTGCAAAGAAGCGACTTTCGGCAGGAGAAAAACAGCTGATGGTAATTTCATTGCTTTGGGCCTTAGCTATTTGTTCAAAGAAAAAATTGCCGGTAATCATTGACACTCCATTATCTAGACTTGATTCATCTCATCGCCAGGCCTTGATAAAGACATATTTTCCTAAGGCTAGTGATCAAACAATTATATTGTCTACAGATTCTGAAATTGATGAAAACTATTACACAATGATAAGGAAAAGCATTGGAGATGAGTTTACTCTTAAATATAATGACAAGACTAAAAATACAACGATTAAGCTAGGCTATTTTGGATGGGAGGCAAAATTAAATGATAATTAAACAGATTAAGTTAACAAATGTCTCCAAGGATCGTTTGGGTAGACTAAAAGGCAAAACCGGAATCAAAAACTGGAATGTTCTTTGTAGATGGGCGCTTTGCTATTCTCTTTCTGAAAATACAATGCCTACAGACATTCCGATTGTAGCAGATAGTAATGTTGAAATGTCTTGGTATACCTTCGGTGGTGAGTATAGTGATATATATGATGCGATTATGATTGCATGGTGTAAAAAGATGGGACTACCAACGGATGAAGAGACTTTGGCCAAATACTTTAAGCTTCATATTGAGCGTGGTATTGCACATTTGTCAGGTACGAATTTTATTAAGAACTTAGATGATTTACTAAACCTTGCAATTGAGGAGAAATAAATGGGTATTTACTTAGATTACAATGCATCAGCTCCAATAGATTTTCGAGTGCTGGATGTGATGGTAGATGTATATAAGAATGCAATAGGGAACGCAGATAGCAGAACACATGATTATGGTGACAATGCAAGGAAAGTAGTTGAGAATGCAAGAGGTCAGGTCGCTAGTTTGCTTGGAGTTGAGAGCAGTGAAGTATTTTTTACAAGCGGCTCTACAGAAAGTAATAACATTGCAATTCTCGGCTTAATGGATTATGCAGAAGAAAGCGGCAAGAAGCATGTTATAACAACCAGCATTGAACATAAAGCTGTATTAGAAACAGCTAAGAGTTTGAAGAAGTATGGGTTTGATGTAGATATAGTGGATCCAGAAACTGACGGGAGAATTAATGTTGAAAAAGTCAGTTCTCTTCTTAAAGAGGATACACTTCTAGTCAGCGTTATGCATGCGAATAATGAGACTGGCGTAATTCAGCCAGTAAAAGAGCTAGGTGAATTATTAGCAGATAAGGGAATTCTATTCCATATTGACGCTACACAAAGCTGTGGAAAACTTGTGCCTGAATTACGAGAGATAAAATATAATATGCTTTCTTTAAGCGCACATAAGCTAAGTGGCCCACAAGGTGTTGGAGCACTTGTATTAAGAAAGAAAAGATATAAGCTTCCACCGGTTAAGGCAGTTACTTATGGAGGTCAGCAGGAGCATGGAATTAGACCGGGAACAATACCAGTAGCTTTAGTCGCTGGATTGGGAGAAGCTTGCAGGCTTGCAGAGACAGAATATGAACAGAATATAGCTGCTTACAAAGAAAAGAAGGATGCAGTATTAGAGCTTATAGAAAAATCAGGAATTAAGTATGAGATAAATGGCAATCAGGATTACTGCATGCCTAATACAATCAACTTGAGTATCACTGGAGTTGAGTCAGAAGCCTTGATGCTGTCGTCGAAGCAATTCTGTGGTATATCAAATGGCTCTGCATGTACCTCACATGAATATAGTCCGAGTTATGTTTTGACGGCAATGGGACTGGATCCAGATAGAATTTCATCCGCCATAAGAATTAGCTGGGGAGCGCATACTGATAAGGATGAGCTTATAAGCGAACTTTCAGAATTAATTGCGGTAGCAAAGACTTTAGTTTTTTAAGGAGTAACACATGACTGGCTGGAATCTTGAAAGTGGATCGATAACTGAATATGATGTTAGCGAAGATCGAACCTGGTTACTGAGTGCTTTTACAGCTGATTTTGAATCAAGACTGCCGGAATATCTGCGTAATGCGCTCCATCCTGAGGCTGTTGCGGAATAAATCGTTATTTTGTAAGCTGAAATATTGAATTTTCAAGGTGC
>JAIIAN010000282.1 GCA_022717655.1 Bacillota bacterium
TTTCGCGTCTGCGTAAAAAAAATAAGAGCCTGTGATTTCTCACAAGCTCCATTTTGATCAGTGCTTCTTCTTTGTTCTGCTTTTCACCTCGTTTGTCTTTGCTCCGATCAGCTTTGCCAGCCTGACCAGAATCACAACGATCAAAATCCAGATAATCAAGTTAAACATATCAACATACCACCTTTCATAAAGGCGGCTGAATTTTTCGCGTCCAGATAAAAAGAAAGAGCCGCAGATTTCTCCACGGCTTTCGCCTTTAGTAAACGATGTAGTTCGTCGGTTTGGTTACATGCTCGATGATTCCTGCTTTCTTCAGCAGCTCAAAGTCTCGTGCAATGCCGCGCAGGTCATAGTTTTCGAGCCTGAGCCGATACTCGCATTTCTTATGATCCTTATCACCACAGCTTCCCAGCTTGTTCACCAGCGAATTGATGATTCGCAGATCAACATCGCAGTTTCTGCGGATGATCTCTTTCATAAGATCGCGACGATCAGTCATATCGTCAACACCCTTCACGTCAATGTACATAGCGGTCTTTTTTGCCTTCAACATAATAAAATCTCCTTTACATAATCAATTTTCGTGAACTTTCGTCCATAAAGGAGCCTGTATTTTTCACGTCATGCCCGCTCCCGGCTGAGTATCCAGAAGAACTTGCGATAGAGGTTATAGTACATCTCCGATCCGCAAGGGCAGCCCCTGGCCCGAAGATTATTATAGGAGAACCCTTCTGTCACACCCTTCAATAGGTATGATCCAACCGCTGGCTCTTTTAACTCGGCAATACAACTGTCAATCAGTTCAATGCGCTGCGAATAGTATGCTCGTACAATGGCACAGCGTTCGGTCGGGTTAGAAGGGATGTTTCCTCTTACGATGCCGCCAATGTCATCTCCATGCGCTTCCCAACCGCTCGCCAGTGCAATATTCTTTTTCCACTCAGGGTATTGGAAGCAAAAATGTTTCAATTCGTAGTATCGATGCCGAGATAAATGATACGGGTTCTTCTCGGAAAGTTCTGGTTTCTCGTGTCGCATCACTTTCCCTCCCATACATAACCGGTCTGTGCGTATAGGAGCTTGGGCGAAATATAGTAACTTATTCTCCCGTATTTTGAATCCATCTGTTTAATATCAGTTATCTTCTCCCCATTCCTCGTAGCTTCACCAATTGGGAGCCATCCCGCAATGATTCCTGCTCTTACCCACGATGGATCTCTTCCATACACTTTTGCGGCCACTCGTACCGGGACACTTCCGGCTCCAAATACAGTCTGTTCCATTTCGTTTAACTCCTTTTTGATTTTTTACCAAGCTCATTTCCACATCTTGGTACTAAAAGGATGTTACTGGAAGAAACGGGAGTCTGCGTCATGCTTTTAATTTTTTCATGTATGAACCATTGACAGCCAGCAGAATATCGTTTAACCTAGAATAGCTTTCCAAATAGAAAAAGCCCGGTTTTCCGAGCTTTTTGTGCAATATTCTGTTCAATGTACGAAATATAGCACATCCATCATGCTATACTGAGAAAAAAGAAAGGATGCGATAATAATGTTGATCACCTGCCCGGAGTGCAATCTTCAGGCCAGCGATAAAGCCATCTCCTGCCCTCACTGCGGTTATCCTCTTCGTGCGGAACCCTCCCAAACTGTCGTTGCCCCCAAAACCAGAAAACATAATCGCCGTAGACGCTTACCAAACGGATTCGGCCAAATTACAGAGATCAAGAATGGTAACTTACGGAAACCCTTTCGCGTAATGGTAACCGTTGGAAAGAACGAAGAAGGCCGTCCTATCTGTAAGCCATTAAGACCGCAAGCCTATTTTGCTACCTACAACGAAGCCTATCAAGCTTTGCTGGATTTTCGTCGTAATCCGTTTGATCTTGGCAACTCTGTAACACTTAAAGACTTGTATGAGAGGTGGTATGAAACCCGCGTAGGCAAGGTCAGCCGTTTCACTCTCGCTCGGTATCGCACATCGTGGGATTATTCCTCCTCCATCCAAAATAAGCGTGTTTGTGAAATTAGGATTTCTGATTTGAGGAACTGCATCGAAAACGGTGTCATTCTGTATGCCGGTAAAGAGCGCCACCTGAAAATAATGCTAAGGATTCAATTAAAACACTTTACAATAACCTGTTTGATTATGCCGTTGCCTGCGGAATCATCGATAAAAATCCCGCCAGACAATTTACGATCGATTCCGGGTATGTCCGAAAGCCAAATAGTCATATTCCATATTCAGATGAAGAAATCGAAATTCTGTGGAATAGTCTTGATAAGAGCCCTATTGTTGATATGATTCTGATTCAGTGCTATTCCGGATGGCGGCCTGGCGAACTATGTGACCTTCTGGTTGCTAACGTAGATCTGGAGCATAGGACCTTCACTGGTGGTAAGAAAACAAAAGCGGGAACAAACCGGACGGTTCCGATTCATTCCCGCATTTATGATCTTATTCAGGCCCGTTACGAAAAAGCCCTCAAAATCAATTCGCCATATTTATTTAATCATATGTCTAAAGGTAAAAATGCCCATACCAACTACGCTTCGTTCGAGGCCAGACTCCTTGTCACGGTTAAAGAACTCAACTTAAATCCTGCACATACTGGACACGACGGACGTGTACATTTTGTTACATCCGCAAAGAAAGCTGAAGTTGACGAGTACGCTTTGAAACGCATAATCGGGCACTATATTTCCGACCTCACCGAACGTGTCTATACAGCTCGCAGTACCGACTGGCTACAAAAAGAAATCCAAAAAATCCCTTAATGGCTGTCGATTCATGTATGATCAGTGTACGAATCGCTCAATTTCAGGGCATTTTCTTTGCACTTTTGAAGCCTTCGTTGAGCTTAATTCAGCGTATCAACGTTCATCTGCATCCAATTCTCAGATAGAAATGGTGTTACAAACGTCAATGAGCACCGGGTCAAGCGTCTTGGTCATCTCCAACGCCTCATCCACGGGGTAATCCACAAGGTGCTCACCCTTCATACCAACGATACGGTTGTACTTACCCTGCTCCAGCAGGCAGACAGCGTGATAGCCCATTGCGGAAGCATTCACGCGGTCACGCAGAGTGGGAGAGCCACCGCGCTGGACATGGCCCAGAATGGT
>JAIIAN010000283.1 GCA_022717655.1 Bacillota bacterium
CCTCTACAGACCCGTGTACCTGAACTTGATATCCCTGCAGTACCATCCATAAAAAAGGGAAGCTGTCAGATACAGGTATTGCGCAGTGCCTCATTGAGTATGCGACTTGATGAACATAAAAATATGCCGGAAATTGCGCCGAAAGCGCGACTGAAACAGGATGATATCCTGCGCAGTCTCCATCTGCTCATCAGTAAGGCGGAGCATTATATTTATATAGAGAATCAGTTTTTTGTGTCGGCATTTGAGAAATCATCTATTGGTGAAAATGAACCCTTGAGTCCAGTGGCAAAAAGTATTACCCCTACCCTGAGTGCTTGGGCAACCCGGCTATTGCCGGACGATGAAATGCCGCAAAACCCGGTAGCGGAATGGCTGGGGGACAGAATTAAGCGTGCGATTTTTAGTCATGTTGCGCAACCGTTTCATGTCTATATCGTACTGCCTGTATATCCGGAAGGGCGGCTTGATGACCCGGCTATCGTGGCGCAAATTCATCTGACCCGGCAGTCACTGGTATTTGGTTCTCACAGTCTGCTGAACCGCATCCGCCGTAGTTTGTGGGTGAAGCAACAACTTGAAGTGCAGGCGGTACCCCGCAAAGAATGGAGCAGGAAAATAGAGAAACTAGAAGAGCTATGTGGAACGGAATATACCAGTATTCCACTTGAAGTATGCGATCAATACGTGACGTTATTAAATCTGCGTGACCATGATGAACTAAACGGAATGGCGGTGACAGAGCAGATTTATGTACACAGTAAACTGACGATTGTGGACGACCGCTATGTGCTGGTGGGGAGCGCGAATATTAATGACAGAAGTCTGTTGGGTGACAGGGACTCTGAGCTGGCGGTACTGATATCGGATACTGAACATGGCTATACCGATCTGGATGGCAGTGGAACTACAGTTCCCTACCGTAATTTTGCTCGTAAGTTGCGGCAAAAGGCGTGGCGTAAATGGCTGGGGAGTGCGGCTGGGGAATGTGCAGAAGCGCTGGATAAGCCAGCACTAAAAGCCAGTTGGGAGAAGATTCAGGCTCTGGCGAGGGAAAACGCAATAATTTATGAGAGTGTATTTAATTTTATCCCACGAAATGATTTCATAAAAGATGAATCTGATGATGGCAATTACAGGAAAGAAAATAGCGAGCAGGGAGTAAAGATGAGGGCATCGTTATGGCCTGTAGCAGCAGCTAATTCACGAGACGTCCTTTCTAACGAAGGTAGTATGCCGTTTTCTTTTTCGTTTTGGAAAGAATATTCATTATATAATTACAATTTAAATAATATAAAAGGCTTTATAACTGCACTTCCTATTTACTGGTCGGAAGGTGAAAACAACTTAATTCCTTATAATACGCGGTTGATTGTCAGTAATTCTATACAGGCAGATGATGAAGTTCAAATTGCAAATAACGATAATATAAGGGATTCACAGGAAAGCTAGTTATGAAAAAATTTCCATTGTTAATTTTATGGGGTGGTTTTCTTGTTTCACCTGTGACATTTTCCCAGAAATGGAATAGCGAGTGTGTAAGTTATTATCAGATGCAATTACCTGATGGATTGGATGTGGGATTATATCCTATAGAAGGATTTACTAATCCGGAGGAACAACCAGAAGGTAATGGCTTTTTTATTACCAGTCGATATGCACGTAATGGTATAACATTTGGTGATAAATATAACAGAGCAAAAGCAGATTCTATTCAAGCGCAATTTTCTTCGCTTTATTACGGTAATTATGAGTTGGATGTTTCCTCTGAAGAGAAAACTCCGGTTGATTTCTCTGCGTATAAAGAAAGAGTTGCTGATAGTATAAATTTCGTTATTGAAGTTGCCAGGAAATATGAAGAGCGTGATTTAAAGTTACTTAATAAGCCAATGGAAACAAAGGCGGAGTTTAACAGGAAGCATGAATACATCTTAAAAGATTATCCTAATGCTTTCGTGAATTATGACTACAGAGGATATACGGTTTACATAAATAGCGGAAAGCGCCTGTATCATTTTTGGGGGAGGAATGCCAAAGATTCAGGAGAAAAATCCCAGACTACTGAGATGCAGGTGCGGAAATCCGAACCTGAAGTTCTTTCTCTTCTAAATCGTTTCAGACCACGTAAGTTATACGAAGTCCCAACAGAGCAAGGGTTTTGCCTTCCCTACGGCTTTATCGCGGGTGATTCCGGTCATGAGCCTCGTAATATTGGGATAACATACCGGCTTCAAAATCACCCGGATGTGACCATATTTTTTCAGGATCTGGGGATGAAGCCAAAGGCGGGAAAAGAAGATGACCTGAATGAAAAAGATTATGTAATCTGGCTCTGGAACTGGCAATACCAGTGGTCAGCAGTTTCAAAAGAGCTGATAAAACCAAAGTGGCGTTCAATAGAAATGGATGGACGTAAGGGGGTTGGTACATTTGTGAAATCTGTCTACAAAGACGGTGGACTCAATTACGGCTATGTTGCTTATGTACAGGGAGATCGACAAGCCAGAAATCTGAAGCCAGATTTATTACTCTACGTGATGCAGGACAGTCGACAGGCGAGAGGTAACCCGCCAATGGACAAGGATGAGTTGGAAAAACTGGCAGAACATATTGTCAGTTCTATTAAGAGGCGGTAATTCATTTTTTACTGCCTCCACAATTATTTATCCCTTTATTTTCGCCCGCATTACTATTAATGCCGCTGGCGACGATGGTGAGAGTCTGGCAGCTCAGGGGGCGTAAAGTGGTTGATGCCGCCAATTACCAGACACTTCTGCGCTAGGCCGATACGGTCCTAAAGGACGAGGTGCTGGCGTCAAAAGAACTGCCGGTGATGCCCGGTGGCAGCGTGACGCTCAATATGCTCATGGATGAAGATGCTCAGTTCCAGCCTGGCGCTGCTGGGATACACCCGGCAGTGCGCCGTATTTCAGAACCAGTCCGTGCCGGAGGTGGTGGAGCAGGTTCTGCGCAGACACGGGCTGGAGGGACCTGATTTTGAATTCCGGCTGGAGCGCAGCTATCCGGCGCGGGAGCTGATAACCCAGTGGCGGGAGACGGATTTACAGTTTATCCAGCGCATTCTGTCAGAGGTGGGGATTTACTGGCGTACGGAGATGGAT
>JAIIAN010000284.1 GCA_022717655.1 Bacillota bacterium
GCATTGCGATCCGTCTTGTATACAAGAAAAAAGGTGAGATCTGCATCCGCTCCGGAGCAGGGATCGTAGCAGACAGCGTTCCGGAAAAAGAATATGAAGAATCTGCGAATAAGGCAGCAGCAGTGATGCAGGCAATTCAAAATGCAGAGGAGGTAGACAAAGTATGATTCTTTTAATTGACAACTATGACAGTTTTACTTATAACCTGGTTCAGGTAATCGGAACAATTAATCCGGATATCAAAGTCATCCGAAATGATGCAATGAGTGTAGAAGAGATTGAAAAATTAAAACCTTCTCATATTATTTTATCTCCAGGACCGGGATATCCAAAAGATGCCGGTGTATGTGAAGAAGTGGTAAGAAAATTACAGGGAAAAATCCCGATTTTAGGGGTCTGCCTGGGACATCAGGCAATCTGTGAAGTATATGGTGCAAAGATTACTCATGCAAGACAGTTGATGCATGGAAAGAAGAGTCGTGTAAAAATCGAAACCGAAAGTCCGATTTTTGCAGGAATGGAAGAAGAGATTGATGCAGCCAGATATCATTCTCTGATTGCAAATGAAGATACGATTCCAGGCTGTCTGCAGGTGCTTTCAACAGATGAAAACGGTGAAATTATGGCAGTAGGACATAAAGAATATCCGGTTTATGGATTACAATTCCATCCGGAATCTATTTTAACCCCGAAGGGAAAAACGATACTGGAAAATTTTTTGAATATAAAGGCAGGTAAAGGAGACAGACTTATGATTAAAGAAGCAATTCATACTTTGATGAATGGACAAGATTTGTCTTACGATATGGCAAGAGAAGTTATGGAAGAGATGATGGATGGAACCGCAACACAGGCTCAGATGGGGTCTTTCTTAACTGCACTTCGCATGCGTGGTGAGACAATTGATGAAATTACGGCATTTGCGCAGGTGATGAGAGAAAAAGGTGTAAAAATCAAGCCGGAAAGAGAAGTCATTGATATTGTAGGAACCGGCGGAGATGAAGTTGGAACATTTAACATCTCGACTACTTCTGCTTTTGTGGTAGCAGCTGGTGGTGTTCCGGTAGCAAAACATGGAAACCGTAGTGTTTCAAGCAAAAGTGGTGCAGCTGATGTATTGGAAAATCTGGGTGCAAATGTGGCATTAGATGCAAAACAAAATGAAACTATCTTAAATCAGACAGGAATGTGCTTTATGTTTGCACCGGTTTATCATTCTTCTATGAAATATGCCGCACCGGTACGAAAAGAGATGGGAGAAAGAACAGTATTTAATATTTTAGGACCGCTTTCCAATCCGGCAGCGGCAACCATGCAGTTACTTGGGGTTTATGATAAAAAGCTGGTAGAACCACTTGCAAAAGTGCTTGGAAATCTTGGAGTTACAAGAGGCGTTGCAGTTTGTGGTTCGGATGGACTTGATGAAATTACCGTAACTGGAGAAACTACTGTTTGTGAAATCCGTTTTGGAGAAACAAAAACTTATACGATTTCACCGGAACAGTTTGGAATAAAGCGTTGTGAATTATCAGAGCTGATAGGTGGAACACCGGTTGAAAATGCACAGATTACAAGAGAAATCTTAACCGGAAAAGAAAGAGGAGCAAAAAGAAATGCAGTGTTGTTAAATGCCGGAATGAGCCTTTATCTCGGAATTGATGGAATTACGCTTGAAGAAGGTGTCAAGATGGCAGCCGATTTAATTGACAGTAAGAAAGCACTTGCGAAATTAGAAGAGTTTGTGAAAGTGACAAAGGAAGTATAAGGAGGAGCCCCGATATGATTTTAGACCAGATAGCGGCAGACACCAGGCTTCGTGTGGAAGCAAAGAAGAAAGAGATTTCTTTGGAAGAAGTAAGAAAATACGCACAGAGCATGGAAAAAAATACAGGATTTCCGTTTGAGACTGCATTGAGAAAACCAGATCTGAGTTTTATCTGTGAAGTAAAAAAAGCGTCTCCGTCGAAGGGAATCATTGCCGAAGAATTTCCTTATCTTCAGATTGCAAAAGAGTATGATGAGGCAGGAGCGGATGCAATTTCCTGCCTGACTGAACCGAAATATTTTCTTGGAAAAGATGAATACTTAAAAGAGATTGCAAAAGAAGTAAAGATACCGGTTTTAAGAAAAGACTTTGTAGTGGATGAATATCAAATTTATGAAGCGAAAATATTAGGTGCAAGTGCTGTACTTTTGATTTGTGCGATTTTAGAAGAAGAACAGTTAAAAGTTTATCTTCAAATTGCAAAAGAGCTTGGTTTATCTGCGCTTGTAGAGGCACATGATGAAAAGGAAATTAAACAAGCAGTTCGTGCAGGTGCGAAAATTATCGGAGTGAATAACCGAAATTTAAAGGATTTTTCTGTGAATGTAGGAAACAGCACAAACTTAAGAAATTTTGTACCACCGGAAATTTTATTTGTGGCAGAAAGCGGAATCAAAGGACCAGAAGAGATTAAAGCTTTAAGAAAAAATAAAGTTGATGCGGTTTTGATTGGTGAAACCATGATGCGCAGTCCAGATAAAGCAAAAATGCTTCGTTTCTTAAAAGGGGAAGAACACCATGAAGAAAGTTAAGATTTGTGGTTTAAGAAGAAAAGAAGATATCTTAATAGTAAATCGTTTGAAACCAGACTATGTTGGATTTGTATTTGCAGACAGCTCCAGAAAAGTGACAAAAGAAGAGGCAAAAGCACTTTCAAAGCAGTTAGAAAAAGAAATTTGTCCGGTGGGAGTTTTTGTAAATGAAGAACCGGAGATAGTTGCCCAAATTGCGAATGCCGGAATCATTGACTTGATTCAGCTTCACGGAGAGGAAGACGAAGCATATATACAAAAATTAAAAGCATTTACCAATAAACCGATAATAAAAGCTGTGCGGGTGAGAAGCAGAGAACAGATTCAAAAAGCAGAAGCACTTTCCTGTGATTATCTTCTGTTTGATACTTATATCAAAGGACAGTATGGTGGAAGCGGAAAATCTTTTGATGTTTCACTCATAGGAGAGGTTTCAAAGCCATATTTTATCGCCGGCGGTTTAAATGAAAGCAATGTGGCGGAAAAATTGAAAAACTGTGATGCATTTGCAGCAGATGTCAGCAGTGCAGTGGAGACAGA
>JAIIAN010000285.1 GCA_022717655.1 Bacillota bacterium
CTAATAGAAATCCAAGCATATTGTGATATGCTGGAAAACTTATTGTAATAAACCACGCCACCATTCCAATAAATAAAAAAAGCGCCATCCCGAAATAACGCCCTATACCTTCTAATGTGAAGACACTCAATAAAATGCCTCCAATTGCAATAAATACACCTACACCAATAATAATAAGATCACTTACTTTATATGACCCAACAATCAGTTTCCCTCGTTTAAAGTTAGCGGGAGCTGTATATACTTCTTCTTTCATTTCAATCTCCTTCTTCCAAAAATAAACAAGATGGAACAAGTTCCATGCTATCGTCTTCTTCCATACATTCCAAAATATGCCATACTTTGCATCGAAGCAGCCTTAGATGTAAAGAAATTACCTACATTATTTATACTGTTAGCAAAATTTCCAGTTGCATTCTTTGTATTCATGTTGCTTGCACGACTGACTGCAAAGGCTTCACGACCTGTCATGCCTCCTGCGCGATTGTACCTGATAGTGCTACCTCCAGCTTTTTCAACAGCATTTCCTAATTGGGAACGAGACATGTTTTGTGCATTTTCAATACCCAAACTTTGAGCATAGGCAACCTGTCCAATCGAAGGTGTCATACCATTGCCTTCTTTTCCTAGAAGACCCGTAACAGTCTGACTTCCTCCAAAATCACTTACAGAAGAATTTAAATCACCTTGAGCCATATCATTTGCATCCATTCCTAAAGAATCAGCATAATCCATTTGATCACCTGTAAGTGGTACATCATTTCCCATGGCGCTGAAGGCACTCAATGAACCACCCGCATTTGCAACTGCATCAGCCATTTCTCCTCTGGTCATTCCTTGACCGTTGATTCCTAAAGATTTAGCATAATCAGCCTGTGCCTTATTTGGACTTAGATCATTGATTGGTTTTCCACCACTAGATCCGCCAAATCCGTCCGAGCCACCTTTTCCAGCATCAAATCCCATTTTGGCTGCTGCTCCAGCAAGTCTTCCACCTGAAAGTTTATTAGCTCCTGAAGCTACTGCACCACCCAAGGCACCAGCTCCCGAAAGACCTTTTGCAACTCCAGAAAGACCTGCACCAATGACACCAGCACCAACAGCACCTGACATTGCTCCAACCATCATTAATGATTGAACCTGTTGAAGTGTATTGGCTGCCGACATATCAGCACCACCAATGATTGCAGCGATTCCTGAAGGTGTTGCATAGATTGCTAAAAGCCCACCTAGAACAAACCCTATCTTTGCAATAGAACCTGCTATAGAAGTTGTACCTAAAACAGAATCAAGTTTACTGCTTCCAATAAATGCAAATAATATCATCATAGAATACAGTTGAAAGAAATTACTTATTAAATCAGCAAGAATATATTTAGTCCATGTTGAAAATGTCTGATTCCCTGGTTCAATTAGAGCAGATACCGCATAAGGGGCTAAGAAAATCTTAACTATTAAAGATACCTCTCTTTGCGCCATTTGAAGAATAATAGGTATAAACAGAAATGCTATTCCAACTGTTGTAAATAATCCAAAAAATAAAGACGACCAGGAAGGATACATGTAATAAACCTTATCAACTTTTCCAGCTAAACCGAACGTTACTGTATCAACAAAATAATCTAACAGGTTTCCATCCTCAACACCTTCATTGATATCTATGTTGTCTATATTGCCCGTTACCCAATACGTTTTATTGTATTTATCATCATTTGCCTGTGTGTGCATTTTCTTATAAACAGAATAAGCTTCATTTATTTGAGCATCCGTCAGTTGAGAACCTGGTATATTTGTATTCGGCAAATAACTAGCTACCGTAGTTGCGCTTTGCATTTTTATATATTTTTTAAATTCTTTCTTTGACATTATTGAACTGTCTGCATTTTGTTTCTGTTTCAAAATATAATTCTTCATTGTCTTTACGGTAGATTCTCCACTTTCAAGATTCATTGACGAAGTGTCAACAAGAAGCGTACTCAATTTACCTCCATCTTTTACATCTTTATCACCAGTAAAATATTCAATATGGCTTACAAACGTATTGACCATGCTCGTAAGCTGTTTAGTAACTAATGGTACTCCCGACATGATCATGATTGCCAAAGCTATTTTTACTATAAAAGCTCCAGGTTCAAGCTTTTGCATCTTTTCATCATCAAGAAAAGCCTGAATGATAATCTTCATGATTCTAAATATTAAGAACATGGCAAAAAATATCGCTATTCCTGCAAACAGATCCCATATGAATTTGAATCCACTATTATTGAAATCTAAACCGCAAATAAGTTTGGCAGCCTGCCATAATATATCAATGACATGCAACAACATTGACATAAGACCCCAGATAATCGATCTCAATGCCTCCGTTATATCCATTGATTTTCACCTCCTTCGTTTTTATTAAATAATTAATATGACACTTCTCCTACACCTAGAGCCTTAAGTAGTGCCATTGTCATTTCACCAACAATCAATATAATAACTGCCTTTTTAATTTTTGAAGCAGGGTTATTGTGTTGTTGCTCATCTTCTGTCGAAGTATACCATTTGATCCCCACTCTAAAAATGTAAAAGACACAGCATCCTGGTAATGCCCAAAGTCCAACATTTATAGCTAGTCTGATATATGGCGCAGCCAAATCTTTTAATCCCTGTTCATCTGGTTTAATCTCAGCAAAAACGTTTTGAACATTCAACAACATGATTGTTAAAGATACAAGAAACATTTCTGCCTTAGTTTTAACTTTTTCTATTAAGTGTTTCGTTTTACTCATTTAATTCATCCTTTCTAATAGCATAAAGGACAATCTTTCGATTGCCCTGAATGGATGGAACTAGTTCCATCTTAAAATTCATTTTTATTAAGCTCTTCTTCATTGATTTCCACAGATTCACTTTCAACTCGAGGAGCTGTTTTATATAGTCTGAAACCTGTAACGATTACAAATGTACGTTCCTGTTCGTTATAAGTTTCATTTTTCAAACGTCCTTTGACCTCAATCAACATACCTTCTCTGGCATTATTTACAAACCGTTTTGCTTGTTTTCCCCAAGCTTTACAATGAATCCAGTCTGTATACTGTTCTTCTGTCGTTTTACTGTAGTAACTGCTTGCC
>JAIIAN010000042.1 GCA_022717655.1 Bacillota bacterium
CTCGTCACCACGGTGCTGGACACCCTGCGCAACGGCGATACCAGCCTTGCCATCCTGGATCTGTCCGCTGCCTGCCACACGCCGGACGTCATCGAGATGCCCTACCGCCCGCCCCTGCTGAACGCGGGCGACCCCGGCGAAAGGGCCGTCACCTTCCGACTCGGCGGCCCGACCTGCCTGGCCGGGGATGTCATCGGCGATTATAGCTTCGACGCCCCCCTCACCGAGGGCGACCGTCTCCTCTTCGGGGATATGGCCATCTACACCACCTGCAAGAACAACACCTTCAACGGCATGCCCCTCCCGCCCATCTGGACGATGGACGCCTCCGGCACCTGCCGCGAGCTTGTAAAGTTCGGGTATGAGGATTTCAAGATGCGGGTGGGAAATAGCAAAAAATAAAATATCCCGCATTCAAACGCGCCCCTTCCCTGTGGCAGACCACATCGGAAGGGGCGCTTGGTTTATGATGAAGCTCACATAACAAAAACACCCTTCCTCTCACGGAGACCCGCAAAAGGAAGGGTGTAGAACTCAAGTTCCTGTTGTCGCACCTATCACAGCATGTTCGTACCAGAAAGGTCAACACAGGCTGTTACTCAGCACGGCACCTCAAGCACTTTTGAGCGTAGAGCTGTGATCAACAGTTCTCAGCGAAGTACTTAATGGTACGGACCATCTGAGAGGTGTAGGAGTTCTCGTTGTCGTACCAGGACACGACCTGAACCTGATAGGTGTCGTCGTAGCTACGCTAAATTTTCACGATTTTTTTGTGATCGTTCATAATTTCGAAACAACAGTTACAGTACCACAGCATACCGTTGTCGTACCAAAACCGGCTTGTTCGTACCACGATTATATCACGTTTCAGCGTCATTTGCAAGGTTTCCGTCAATTTTACATCCGGCCTGCATTTTTCCCATATTGGAAAGTCTATTTTCACGGAACACATAGTTCGGAGCGTCCGGGGCCCGGAGCACCGCCGGGGCGTTTGCTCTGCCCAGATGCGCTCCTCAGGGTGGGTGATAGTTTGATGGAGGTATTGATGGTCGCACTTGAATGATGGGTTGTCTCCGATTTTTGAAGAATGCTCTTGAAGCGGTTGATGTGATTTTGAGCCACAGATGACCTTGATGGCTTCTTATCTGTACTGCTCAGTTCTGTTCAACTGCTCAATTCCTGATCTCTCCTGCTGTCCTTTTGCTGAAATTTCACCGGAAGTGATTTTAGGCTTGGAGTGAGAAATGGATGTATTTTGTTCGATATGAAGCAATCAACCTATTAGAAAACCGTCTGGATGAGATTTTGTAACTCCGTCCACACGGTTTTGGATTTTGAAACGATTATTTCAGCTTTGCGAGGATCTCGTCTGCACTCACGCCGCTGGCCAGTAGCGTTTTCAGCACATCCTCTGCTTCAGCTTTCTTTGCGGATTCTGCTGCCTTAGTTTCAGCTTTGATCTTTTTGGCTTCGATTCTGGCGATTTCCTTGTCGATAGATTTCAGCGCAGCTTTCTTGATCTTCAGGTCGGCTTTCAGCGCATCGATGTTCGCGGTAATGGATGCAATCTCAGCAGTGACAGTTTCCTTTGCAGCCTGCTTTTCAGTGATCTGTGCAGCGAAGTCAACGGTTGCTTTTACGGTCTTGGGCTTGTTCTTGCTTCCTTTGGGACGGGGCATATGGGACACCTCCATTCAGTATTTATAATATAAGTATAGCATTACAAATATTGGATAGCAAGAAATTTATATCGGCAAAATATGCGTTAGACAGCGTAGCCCTTGTTCTTGATAACTTCCACAACCTGAGACACATACTTCTGGCAGATATCGTGGTCAGGTGCCTCTACCATGACACGAACAACAGGCTCCGTGCCAGATTCGCGGACAAGGATACATCCTATATCACCTAGGGCCTCGGAGACTGCCTTCACTGCTTCCTGAACAGCCGGATCATTCTGTGCAGCCTTTTTATCAGTGACACGGACCTTTTCCAGCACCTGGGGATAAATCTTCAGCGGTGATGCCAGTTCACTCATCGGCTTCTTCTTGGCCAGCATGACTTCCATCATCTTCAGACTGGTCAGGATGCCGTCACCAGTACTGGCATACTTAGAGAAAATGATATGTCCGCTTTGCTCACCACCGATACGGCAGCCATTCTTAGCCTTATACAGGCCAAAGTAGGGCATGACAGTAGTAACCACGGTGTTGTTCATCAGCTCGTCGTGTTCCTTCATGTAGTAACCGTAGCAATAACAAGAGACTTAATCTTCACCAACTTCATTACTTCCGTATCCAAATATGACTTTTCCAATATGCTCGGCAACCCTTAAATCCTCTTCCGTATTTATGTCAACAGCTTCGAACTTACTAACATAGTGCATGTATGGTTTCCTCCCAATGCGGCACCGATACCTTACCAAGCTATCTTTAGAGATGCCATATAACCCTGTAGTTTCTTCAATTACCGGGAGCATATCCTGACTCCTAGGTAAAATACCCGGTCTGTAATTGATCGGCGTGTTGGCGAACCAATAGAAACTATGATTTTCTAGTGCCGTAAAGCAAGAATCAAACTCTTCGCTACTGATCAGCGTATTATAGCATTCTTTTATTGTTTCAGGTTGCATATAAGGAGCAGTAGCAAAAAGCTGAAAATAATAATTATACTCAGGAAATTTTTCGCAATGATATACCAGCAAATCATTACCGTTTGCCGTGTTCGTTGCAAGTTCCGGTTTTCTTTCGATGATATGAAAGCCCATTTTTACTGCATACTCTGATATTTCTTGACTGTTGGTATCAATATAAACATCATCAAACACATTTGCCGCTTTTACATGTTCGCATATGTATTCGTACAGCTTCTTCCCATTCAATACGCGTAAGTTTTTACCTGGAACTCTTTCCGAATTCGCTTTAATCGGTATGAAACATGCTGTTTTCATGCTGCCACCTCCTTTTCGGTGTCAGCACAATCAGCCACACTCAAAAGGAAGCAGTTACATGTTGCCCCCCCCCCACAATGTACGGGTCAATCTGCGAAACGGATTCATCCATATCCAACCAAGCACGCGCACATGCTAAGTCCAGCCCATCATCAATATCGATACTTGTTCTTTTGTCTAAGATGTAGCGATAAGGATTGTGCCCATGGAAATATTTCCACTCGATCATTTTTTTTCTCGGAGCAAGTAAAATGCCATCAGTCACAAAATACAGTGGCGGAAGCTGCTGGGAAGGGACATGTTTAATTCCTAGTTCATAATTGACGGGGCCATTATCATCCCACAAATACCGTTTAAACTCTTCCATTGAAACCAGAGAATCATATCCCTGCTCCAATGCCTTGTAGTAAAGTGCGACCGCTTCTCTATAGTGTTTTGGAAAGACCAATGGTGCTGTGCAAGTAGCCCAAAGAATGTCATTACCCGGAACACTCTCACATATATGCGCTACGACCTCACCAAATGTTTTGGTTTTCTCATCACAAAATTCAGGGGCACGCTTATGTGTTTTTACTCCCTGAGAAGAAGCCATCGCAAGCATCAAATCGGAATCAGAGGACACGACAATATCCGTAATCTCATCCACCTGTTTCAATTGGTTAATCTTGTTGATTAAAAGATTCGTTCCCGCAAAAGGTGCAATATTCTTATTTTTTAATCTGCGGCTACCTTCACGTACAGGAATAATTGCTGTAATACTCATAAAATTACCTCCAAATATTTCTTATAAATATGACCTATAAATCATGTGTTTCAATCTATAATCTCATCACTCCCCTTTGTGAGAATCCAAGTCAACGCATTCCTAAGTTCCTCTACGTTCTTTGGTATAAGAATCTTATCCTTTCGGCTATATGCCTTTCTAATCCGATCAATTTGTTTCTCATAATTATTCGGGTCTTCCAAGTCATGATAACTGTAAAAAAGACGATAAGCAAAAATCAAATATGGTTCTTTATTTGCTAATATTTTCGGAGAAAACTGAGCATTCGAACAATCGCCAACAAGAATATGCTCATTCGTTATATTGGACAAGCACTCCAATTCCCACATATTATCGCCATAATCTACCAAGACCTCATTATATTTTCTTCCACTCCGGGGGTGTATTCTCACTAACGAATCCTCGACTAAGTCAAGATCCATTAATAGTTTTTCTGGAGACAAGCCATTGTACTTGGAACATTCTTCAAAGGGACGTTCCAGAAAAATGACCTTTTTTTGTGAAACCATTGATTGCGAGTCAAAAGCGAACAATCTGCAAACGGCAGGAAAAGCCGGGTTTTGATCATTCCATTTTGGAAGTTGAATAGTCTTCTCTGCAACCTTTGATTGGCACATTTCCGCATTGTTTACAAAGAAAGCCTTCGGATGAATAGTCGATAGCCCTCTATTAAAAAGGCTCAAAATTTTTTGTTTACGTCCTCTACATAAGTCTTGCCAAAAATTTTTATAGTAGTATGGGTAACCATCTTCATATATCCAAACAGACGCACTTTTATAAAATTGGCACATCAACAATCCAAAAGGCATTTCATCTGCAATAAAAACTTGGTCATATTTTTTTTCAAGGAAGTCATAAGAGTCAATTTGATATTTCTTAATTTTCTTCTCCAACGAAATCAAAATACTATCACGACATTCCTTGATAAAAGTATCTCCGCTCTGTGGATCTATCAGATAAACACTTTCAAAAGTATGTTCAGCTATTACCCTATCGTATACTTTTTTTGCGTCTCTAAATCTAGCAACAATAAACAAATCCGAAACCAGCCTTGTGCCTTGAACGTCATTGAGCGCCAGATTCATCACATTGAATAACTGATATGGCGTATTGCATACAAAAAGCGACCTCATAATTTATGCACCTCCACTTTCTTCAAGACAGCTAATACTTCTTTATTGTACAATAGCACGATAAGAACAAGTAGAAGCAGTTGAAGCACATACTGTACTTTGGAATTGCATATTAGCAGAATTAGCGTCTGAAAAAGCAATATACCATACGTCAAAGCATCACGCACTACTCGTATTTGAAAATTCATCTGTTGTTTCACATAAAACAATCTAACAATCATAACCACCGCATTCGAGATCATTGTAGCTACCGCACCACCAATAACTCCGAATGAAAAGATTAATACTGCATTTAGTATCGTGTTTACAATTGCTCCAATAAAAGTTGTTTTTGAAATGATATCCGTTCGCTTTTGAGCAGCAAAAACACCACCGCAAAAGCCAGCCGCCGCGCTGAAAGCCACGGCTATAGAAAAAAACGGAATCATTGACCAAGCTTCATAAAAATCTTTTTTGAATAGTAGTGCTGACAATACTTTTGTAAACATTATCATTGCAGATGCCGCTATAGCCATAATAAATCCATATAAATTATATGTTCGAACAAAAAAGCCGTCAGCATCTTCCTTATTGTATTTTTTTACTGCAGACAGAACCCATGCTTGCTCAAATAAATTCTGTATCATTGATAAAACTGTTGGTAACTTGTACGCTACCGAGATCAATCCATTTGCGGCAATCCCACACATATACAAAACCATATACTTGTCTAGGGAATTGTTCACCCACCAGCTGATTGAGTTAACCATCAGTCCCGTGCCATATTTTCGCATTTCTTTATCAAGGTTATAGTCCTTGGTTGCCGTATGTATCGAATGAAAAATATTAGTAACATAGACATAATAAATAATTGACATACTGGTTCCTAGAATTGTTGCCCAAAAATATCCTACGATACCAAATTTCATCCACACGAGAAATATAATGTTTAGAAGAATTGTGCCAAAGCTTGAAATGATGCTGGCAAGTGATATATCCTTAATCCTTTCTTGACCTCTTGCGACACCAGATAGCCATGAATTGAGTACTGTAACAACATACACTAAAACAAAAAGTATCTTATAAACATTCAATTCTGGAACGGTATTCGTAATTACATTAACAGCAAACAAAAATAGAAAGGCAACAATAGATATGACTACATATTTCGCACTAATTGAAATTACAGAATCTTTATCTTTATTTCGTTCAAGCAAAAATCTAATCACACTGTCAGAAACACAAATAGATAGTATCGGATAAAGAAGTGATATAGTGGTGCTGTATAAATCGAACGTGCCATATTCCTCCGTCGACAAGACCCCTGTGTACAACGGAAGCAGGAAGAAAGATAAAAATTTCGTAGCAAAGTTGCTAATTGTAAGGATTCCAATATTTTTTATCAGATACTTATAATCATTCATTGATCCATCCACCAGTATGTCTGCATCTTACTTTGTTTCACTATTAAAGAATTCCAATGTCTTTTCGATTACCTTGTTCAGGTCATCATTTTTTATGTTATAGTACATAGGCAGCCTAACCAGACGATCGCTATCTGCAGTTGTATTTTCATCCACGCCATCAAAACGACCGAATTTAAGGCCTGCCGGGGCACTATGTAGAGGAACATAATGGAACACACACAAGATATCATTTTCTTTCATGAATTTGATATATGCCTGTCTAATTTCCAAGTTCTTCGTCTTCAAGTAAAACATATGCGCGTTGTGGACGCAGCCCTCTGGAATAATGGGTAGCTGTACTATTCCTTTTTCCTCCAGTGGCTTAAAGGCGGTGTAATATTTATTCCATGTTTCAAGTCGATTCTCATTGATTTGATCTGCCACTTCGAGTTGTGCCCAAAGATATGCAGCGTTCAAATCACTCTGAAGATAACTGTCACCGAAATCTACCCAATTATATTTAGCGACCTGTCCGCGGAAAAATTGCGAGCGATTCGTTCCTTTTTCACGCAAAATTTCTGCTTTTTCAATATAGGCAGCATTGTTAATTACAATTGCGCCACCTTCACCCATAGAATAGTTTTTTGTTTCATGGAAAGAATAGCAACCAAAATCGCCGATTGTACCCAAAGCTTTTCCCTTGTAAGTACTCATAACACCCTGCGCGGCATCTTCCACAACCATCAAGTGATGTCTTTTGGCAATGTCCATGATTGTGTCCATTTCACAGGCGACACCAGCATAGTGAACCGGACAAATCACCTTTGTTTTATCCGTAATGGCAGCCTCAATTTTTGTTTCATCAATATTCATTGTGTCCGGTCGAACATCTACGAAAACAAGTGTTGCTCCTGCTAAGACAAAAGAATTTGCTGTACTTGAAAAGGTAAAACTCGGAAGAATAACTTCATCACCAGGTTTAATATCACACAACAAAGCTGCCATATCAAGCGCAGTTGAGCCACTTGTAGTAAGCATTACTTTCTTTGCGTTAAAACGTTTTTCAAGCCATTCATTGCATTTTTTTGTAAACGGACCATCACCACAAATCTTATGGTTGTTAACTGCCTCCTGCATATACTTGAATTCTGTACCAACAAACGGCGGAACATTGAAGTGAATCATTTTTTTACCTCCATAATTTTTGTTACTTTTCTTAGCATCTTCTTAAAAACCGAACACAAAATCCCAATATATATTTCTGTTTTGGTAAAGAAAATCCCCATCGAATCGTCAAACCCACTCAAATCATAAGAACATGGTTTCTTTTTTATAATATACGTATAATACAGTTCCGAAACGAATGCTTCATAATCCTTCTTTACAGCCTTGAAAGTTCTAGCTGTTATGTCTCCATCGATAAACAAGTTAAGTGCTATTGTGACCTCTTCAACTGCAAAAGCTCTAAACAAGTCATACTTGCCCTTCTTGCTTTCATCTGTATCGATGTCCTTTGAAAACACAAAATTTTCTATTAAGTATTTTTTCTTTTTTCGTTCCGATAACAAGATACAAGAGTGGGGTGAAATTTTATCAATTCGAACATCATCTGGAATCTTTTCATAATCACTTTTCCAGATTCCAACACCAGTTGTCCATGAAACATAGCGCTTCAGTGTCCCAACAAACGAATCAAAGTCATTTAGAATGTATTCATCATTTTTAAAAACGCCATTTCCAAAATAAATAACTGGTTTATCATCTAAGTTTTCCAAAACGATGTTAAGCATATTCTTTAATGAGCCATCTTGGAAGATTCCCCTATGATTCACAAACTTCAAATAAATGCCTGACGCTAATTTTAAAGCCTCCAATTGATTATGGAACATATAGGCATCAGTTTTTTTATAGATAAGATTATCATGCTTTTCAGCATATTCCTGCATCATCATATCGAACTGATGATTATTACCGTTATTTGTTACGATTACTTCGAACAAATTATTCTCCACATCTTGATCATAAATGCTATCCAGTACTGGAAAAACCCATTCAATGACTCCATTTGTTGGTAAACACAGGGAAATTACTGGGGGCATTTTATTTCACTTCCTTATCAAACTTCTTTTCGTTCTTTCGAGGAAACCACTTGAACTGTTCTACACACGTCAAATCCGTATATAACTCATCAATATGCTCTTTAATCATTTCATCTGTCAATCTACTGTAATCAATTTTCAACAATTCTTCTACTATTTCAGGCTCAAAACGATACCTAATTACTTTTGCTGGAACACCACCAACAATTGCATACGGCGGCACATCCTTTGTTACTACTGCACCTGCCGCAACCACCGCCCCTTGCCCGATATGAACCCCCGACATAATAGTTGCACCGTAACCAAGCCAAACATCATCATCTATAACAATATTTCCTTTTGATATAGCATCACAATAATCCGAATTCACTAGTAATTTTCTGAATGGATATGTTGATATACTTGTTGTTTTATGATCAAGTCCTAGTAAAAAAACAACATTTTCCGCAATCGAGCAAAAACTTCCAATTACTAATCGTGCATCTCCTGTGTCACTTAACACCTTCAAAGGACCATAACTATATTGTCCTACCGTAACTTGTAAATCATTGAATACATTTTTTGCAACTGTCGAATTATTAAAGTTTTTCTTTTTCCATTTTATTTTGAACACTATTAACTTTAATACTCCAATAAGTTTCATCATCTTCTGCCTTTCACTATAACGATTGGATATTCCATATCAAATAACGTGACGCAACCAAGCTCTTCTGCAAGAAATCGAGCCAAATACTTTGGATTCCATTCACCTTCAAATATGTTGTGAAATAATATTTTTCAGATTGTAATGCGCATTTTAATTGTTTCATTCTTTTTGCAACAGGTTCTGATTTGTAAGGATGATTATGAATAAATTTAGTTTCCATTAGAACTCCTTCAGAATATCCCACATTCCGCAGGCGCTCTCCTAAAATCTCTTCTTCCCGATATAAAAAAATATTTTCATCAAAAAAATTCGCTTCAACAATCGCTTCTGCCTTTACCATGAAGAAACTGCCTGGTAAAAAACTTTGTTCAGCAATTCCGTCTGTAATTGCTATTCGATTCTGATTTTTTCTATCCAATGAAGTTTCCGATAAAAAAATTCTGAAGAGCACTCTGTGAAAATCCAATTTTCCATATCGTAATGGTACAGGATCTTTATCAATATTCAGCATAACAGGAGCCAATGCACCATACTCATTTTTCTCTTCTAATTTTTGAGCTAGGGTTAAAACCGTTTCTTCTGTAACAATAACATCTGAATTTGAAACGATAATTTCTTTGCATCCTCTATCAAGTAACCATCGAATGCCAATATTGTTTCCTTTTGAATAGCCAAGATTTTCTTTTTCTAAAATCACATTGATTCCTTCTTTTGGAAGTTCTTCCAATTCTCTGCATTCCTCTTGTCTACTATCATTATTCACGATAACGATTTCAGAAATCGACTCGAAATTTCGATATTTTCGTGCTATTGCTATCGTTTCTTCGTTTGAATGATATCCTACAAGTACAACACCAATTTTCATTTAATCACCTCATTCCTATTAACAGACATGAATAGAATGCCACTCATTATTTACAATAGAATCCAAGATTATATTTTCACTCATATCTATCAATGACAACATTATTCCTGTTAAATAATTTTTCTTTCCTATTTTTTATAAGAACTCGACAAACAAAGAAAACACAGCACCAATACAAAAAATTCACTGGAAAAACTGTTGTATACGGAATTCCAATTTGTGCAATACTAAACGAAGTTATATATACAAACGCAATATAACTATACTTATCTTCACTTGTTCTTGAAGCCCTATACGCCATTTTTATAATCCAAATTTTAAATCCGACATATGCTACAAAAAAAAGCATTCCAAAATAATTTAAGATCTGATTATAAAAATTTTCGCTAAAATAGAATTTCCTTGTGCCAAAAGCATATACATCGGCCGCTGTATCTTCAATATATGGAATAAGCATTCCTAAATGCTGAGAGGCACTTTCTTGTTTGGCTCCTAATATACTGATAATTGTATCTTCAAAAGTAACCGCACCTATAACCGCACACATTAGAGCCAAACAAACCAAATTGAACATTCTCTTCTTCTTACAATACTTCTTTAAGAAAAGAATTCCTACTATTCCCAATGCCAAAAAACCTGCAAAGCTAATTGTCATAATCAGGAGAACTATACAAATAGCTAGTAGAATATAATCCTTTGTTTTTCCATGTTCCTTTATAATATTATAAAGAATATACGCAATTGGAAGCATCAGATAAATTGCGAACGCATTGGGATCATCGTAACCGCCTCCAAAACGAACCATTCCTCCTCTATATGCCAATGCCGGAAGACGTCCTTGCAATATATATAATCCACATTGAACAGCTGAGTACACTACATGGAATATAAAAATCACCTTATTTATTTGCAGGAATCTCACTTGAAAGCCGTCTGTCATTCTTATTGTCAACATCGGATATGCAGCCCATATCATCAATACCCATTTTGCAAAAAATTCAATATCTTTTACAATCACTGCTTTTACAAAAATGATTATTGATACTGCCATCAATAAAATTGTTAATTTTTTATAAGACGACTTTATTTTAAATCCATTTAATACTACATACATTCCAAGAAACACAACAATAATTATATATTTCCCGATTTTCCATATTGTTGGTGTGTCATAATATGTGGGACTTGTAAGTGTAGAATTATAACGAAAGGCATATCGATACCATAGATAAATATTTAAAAAGAAATATTCTATTAAAAACAACTTCTGATTTTTATTTAGTCTGTATTTTTTCATAGTAGCGTTTTCAATTTCTCTGCTGATTCTTTCCAGCTATATTTTTTCAGATTACTATTTACTTCTTGCCTATTTAACGGCATCTGTAACCGTACCTGATAATCCCGTGGATTCAAATACTCTGCATTTTCGCCATAAATCTCATGCATACACGGTGTATCTGACACAACAATTCTAGGTGCTCCACAAGCAACTGCTTCCAACGGTGGAATGCCAAATCCCTCATACAAAGTCGGAAACAGAAAGGCTTTGCAGTTTGCCATCAGAGTCTTTGCATCTTCATCACTGACATATCCAAGAAAACGGATATTAGGCAGTTCCGCAAAACCCTCCGCTTCCGCAGCGCCTTTCAGCTTTCCACCTCCAGCAATTGCAAACTGTTCATCTGGATTATTCTTAGCGGCGTATAAAATCCATTTGAAATTCTTGTTCGCTGCAAGAGTTGACATCGAAAAATAGTAAGAACCTTTTGCAAGCTGCGGGTAGCGCTCAAATGTATCCGAAGCCGCCTTGATTCGGTTCATATGTTGCCATGCATTGTAAATAACGGTGATTCGCTCTGAGGCAATCTTGTAATATTTGATTATTTCCGATTTTGAAAATTCAGATACAGTCACAATTTTCATAGAGGAATGTGCTGCGCACCAGTAATTCAAACGATGCCACAGAGCGGAAATACGGTCCCTCTTTGAAGTAAAGAATCGCGGGTTTGCCTTATAACTTACATCGTGAATCGTGATAATCCCATGCGGGTAAAACAACGGCAGAATGTTCGTAAAGCAAATACATTGCATTTTGTGCATTCGCGCATAGCGTGCAAAATCAATCTGTTGCCAAAGCACTCCATGTTTTTTTCCGTATCTCACAACTTTGATATTTTTTAGATCCGGTATATTTTCAAAACTCTCCGGAACCAGAATTTCTAAGGTATTTTTCAAAACGATCTTATCAAGTTCCATCGTAATCTCATACGCATACCGCTGGATTCCGGTGATTTTCTGGGTCAAAAACAACCCATCTATTACATAGGCTTCCATATTCCTCCTACATTACATTTCCGCAATCAGATCCCAAATGGCACGTTTCAGTCCATCATACATAAAATGTTCTTTCACTCTCCGCTTTGCTGCTTTGCCATATTTCTCTCGCAGTTCTGGATCATTCGCAAGCTTTGTCAATGCATCTGCATAAGCCTGTACATCTCCATTCGAGCACTCGATACCCGTTACGCCAGCCAGATTGACATAGTTCACTCCGCTGCCTGGAATTGTAAAGGTGACTGCTGGCTTGGCAAAATACATACCCTCTGCAAGGGCAATGCCAAATGCTTCGTTTTTGGTAATGGACGGGAAGCAGAAAATATCACAAGCCAGATAATAGGCGATCATGTCCTCATCGCTTACACGACCAAGGAATTGGATTTTGTTGTCGTCCTTTGCTTCTTCCTTCAGCGCTTGTGTCAGCTCACCCTTTCCGCCGATATGAATGCGAAAACGATCATCCAAGAGTTTGCTTGCCTTTACAAGATAGGTGAAACCTTTGTACGGGACATGCCGTCCTACACCAAAACAGAGGATTTTTCCCTCATTTTCCTTCCGAATTAGCTCTGCCTTTTTGTAGATCGTAGCAGTAGGGGTCAACCGCTCCATCCGAATGCAATTGGGGATAACTTCACACTTTGCGCGGTACTGGCTCAAATATGGGCTGCCATCCACATAATTCGGACTGGTTGCTATTACCTTGTCCGCCCGTTCCAATAAATGCAGCGTTTGACCATGGAACAGCTTTCCAAGAACTTTTTGCTTTGTAATGTCCAAATGCCAGTACAATATAAATTTTGTGTTTTTCGGGAGCATTGGCAGTAAGAAGCTCGAAACAAAGGGATTCGGATAATGCAAAATTACAATATCCGGGGCAAAGTCTTGCAGCACCTTTTTTAATTCATGTGGATAGGTGAACGACAACGACTGCGATGCCACTTTTGCAAAGCAACCGCATCGGATCACTTCCACGCCATCCACAGAATCGTGCACGGTCTCTTTGCGATGACATAGATAGTCGCCATCTTGTGCATCCTCGTTAAAGCAAATCATCTTCTGCTCAATTTCCTTATCGTCAAGCAGAGAATCGGCAATGTCTCTTGCAACCTGCTCAATGCCGCCAATATGCGGATACTGGTAGTTGGATATCTGTAAAATCTTTTTCATGGTTTCTTTACTGCGCCCCCTGCTTCTTCAAAACCGACCCGATGGTCTTAAACAGAATCTTGATGTCCAACCACAGTGATGCATTATGGACATAATACATTTCCATTTTCTGCCGTTCGCCGCTTTGGTAGGTCGCATTATTTCGCGCATAAGCCTGCCAGTATCCGGTAACACCCGGCTTTACAGCCAGAAGTACATCGTGGGTGTCTTCATAGTAGGTCTGAATTTCCGACTCGATCAGTGGGCGAGGGCCTACCAGACTCATATCATTGCAGATCACATTAAAAAGCTGTGGCAATTCGTCCAGACTGGTTTTCCGCAAAAAATTTCCGATCCTAGTTATGCGCGGGTCGTTGTCAATCTTGAACTCTGTGTAATATTGCTTTGCCTGTTCTGGCGTAAGCAAATCAATCATTTTGTCGGCATTCATGTACATACTACGGAATTTCCACATCTTAAAAGGCTTTCCTTTTTTACCAATTCTGACATGCCCATAGAAAACTTTTCCCGGGTCATCCACATAGACCAGAATCGAAAGAACCAGCAGCAACGGCGAAATCAAAATAAGTAAAACCAGCGACGTTATTATGTCAAAAAGTCTTTTTATAAAGAGGTACGCTTTTGTACTGAACTCATTTTGGGGTTTGTTCTCCGCACAACAATTTTCGCGGGGTAATTCAGTATTCTTTACGGTCATAATTCCATCCTATAAAATTTTTTAGCACCGAACCTTAATTAGCTCTGCGTCACCAACAACCAAGCATCTGCCCAGTCCTGCTGGTAAAAACAGCGTTTCACCTTTACTGAATCGCATCGGTTTCCGCTCTGCGTCCATCGTCTGCACTTCGCCGTAGCCATCCAGGCACATCAGCACCTGAAAAGAGGTATCCATTACAGAAAAGGCAAAGCCCTTCGTAACCTGAATCCGCTCTGTTTCAAAATATTTGCAGCGGCAAAGCAGCTCACGAGAGCAGCCGGAATAGTATTTCACGATTCTGGGTTTCTGACTCACATCTGGCGCGACATTCATATCCATGACCTGAACAGCCTTGTCAAAGTGCAACTCACGCTTTTTGCCGTTCTTATCCACACGGTCATAGTCGTAGACACGGTAGGTCACATTAGAGCTTTCCTGGATTTCAGCCACCAGAATACCTTTTCCAATGCCGTGTACGGTCCCCGCCGGGACAAAATAAGTATCGCCCTTGTGAACTTCAACTTTTTGCAAGTGCTTATCCAATGTTCCAGTTTCAATAGCTTTCCGAAGTATTTCCTCGGTCACCTTGTGCTGAAAACCGTAGATTAAATGTGCGCCTTCGTCAGCATCCACGACATACCACATCTCGGTCTTACCGTTGTCGCCTTCGTGC
This sequence comes from Bacillota bacterium, assembly GCA_022717655.1. GTDB lineage: Bacteria > Bacillota > Clostridia > Lachnospirales > Lachnospiraceae > Blautia. The sequence goes on from JAIIAN010000042.1 coordinate 14,737, forward strand.
TCCCGTGCATATGTATCATTGGGATGAACCTGAACAGACAGATCCTTCTTGGCATCGATGAATTTCACCAATACAGGCAGTTCTCTGTTTTCCACCTTTGTGCCAAGATATTCTGGGTGAGCACTCAACACCTCTGCCAGCGTTTGTCCCTTATAGATTCCATTTGCCACATAGCTAGGGCCATCCGGATGTACAGAGCATTCCCATGTCTCCGCCAACGGGGTCAAATCAATTTTCTTTCCGTATTCTTCCCGGAGTCGGGTGCCGCCCCACAGATAGTCCTTTCCAGTCGGAATCAATTTCATGATTTCCATAGCCATCACCCCTTAGTTCTTACACCATGGGGAATTTGATCTTATCAGCAACGCTAATTTCATCACCAAGCTGAACTTCGATCACGTCCAATGCAGTGATAGCCTCAACCGTGTGCTTGCAGCCTGCCGCAATGGTGATCACATCGCCTGTACGCAGCACCTGCTCCATGCCGTCTACGATTGCCTTGCCCTTACCAGAGACAACAGTCCAGACTTCTTCACGGTAGTTGTGCATATGGTAAGTCATATGCTCACCTGCTCTCATGGAAACCTTAACTGTCATAGAACCAGGCTGCACATCGATGACCGTATAAGTACCCCAGGACTTCTCAGCATACATTGCTTCTGTCTCGATTTTCTCCACATAGGGTTTCATATAACCGCTGCGTTCTTTATCCGAAATCAGGATACCGTCACCACTAGCCGCAATGATCATGTCCTTGCATCCCATGCAAAGGATGGGGATATTCAACTCATTCACCACATTAGTGTTCTCGCAGGTTTCATCCAGAATGGCCTTTCCCTTGGTCTTATCTGCCATGACTTCGGCCATCATGTTCCATGTACCAACATCCTTCCAGTCGCCGCTGTATCGCAGGACCTGGATGCTGGGTTCTTTCTCGACCACAGCATAGTCGAAGCTAATCTTGGTCAGAGTATCGTACTTGTTGAACAGGTCACGGTAATCCTCGAAGTCGATCATGCTGTGTGCCTTATCCAATAGATAACCCAGTTTGAATGCAAAGATACCAGCATTCCACAGTGCGCTCTGTGCCAGATACTTCTTGGCCGTTTCTACATCCGGCTTTTCCTTGAATTCTTTGACTTTGCTGACGTTTTCTCCACTTTCAGGGATAACGTAACCATACTTCTCGCTGGGATAAGTCGGCTCAATGCCCATCAGGGTCAGATTTGCTCCACCCTGCTCTGCCAGCTCCTGCAGGGTTTTGACGGATTCATAATAGGTGTTGTCCACATACGGATCGACCGGGCAGACAACAACAGCCTCATTCTCTGCCACACCCAGTTCGTCGTGCAGATAGGTTGCGGCCAGTGCGATGGCCGGGAACGTATCGCGGCGGCAGGGCTCTACGCAGATAGAAGCCTTTTCCCCCAGCTGATTCTTGATAGCGCTTGCCTGCGATTTACTAGTCGCAATGGTGATTTTTGCATCTGCATCCACCGTAGCAATCTGGCGGTAGACACGCTGCACCATAGACTCATACTCGTCATTATTCTTAAATAGCTTGATAAACTGCTTGCTGCGCACATCGTTGGAAAGAGGCCAGAGCCGCTTGCCGGAACCTCCAGAAAGCAAAATAACATTCATTTTTATTTTCTCCCCTATTCCTTATTTCAAATACTCTTCCGCACTCTTGCAGATCTCCAGCTCAATCTTCTCTGCAGCTTCCTTGTTTTCCGCGCTGACAGAAATATAGGTCTTGAGCTTCGGCTCGGTACCGGAGGGGCGCACCACAATGGAGCAGTTATCTTCCAGCAGAAACTTGAGCACATCGGACTTGGGCAGGCCATCCAAACCAAGTGCGTAGTCCAGCAGCTTAACGACCTTCTTGCCGCCAAACTCCTTGATGTCGCCGCGGAATGCCTGCATAATGCTCTGCATCTTGGCAAAACCGGCGCTACCGTCGAATTCATAGCTGTGCAGGGTGTTCAGGCAGTATCCGTAAGCCTTGTACAACTCGTCCAGCTTGTCCAGCAGGCTGATGCCCTTAGTAGCATAATAGCTAAACATCTCGCAGATCATATAGGCACCGTCCACGCCATCCTTATCGCGGACGTAGGAGCCGGTCAGGTAGCCGTAGCTCTCCTCAAAGCCGAACACATAGCTGTCTGCCTTGCCCTGCTTTTCCAGCTTGCCGATCTGCTCGCCGATAAACTTGAAGCCAGTCAATACGTTGATTGTACGCAATCCGTAATGGGTAGCAATCTGTTCCCCCATGTCCATGGTGACGATCGTCTTGACCATGACCGGGTCGGCAGGCATCTTGCCATGCTTTACGCGCTGGTTGCAAATATAGTCCAGCAGCAGCATACCCGTCTGGTTGCCGGTCAGCAGCTCGTACTCCCCTGCCTTGTTCTTGACGGCGATGCCCACACGGTCGCAGTCGGGGTCGGTTGCCAGCAGCAGGTCGGCATTGCACTTCTTGGCATACTCCATACCCAGCGCCATGGCTTCCTTGATCTCCGGGTTGGGGTACGGGCAGGTCGGGAAGTTTCCGTCCGGCTGCTCCTGCTCTTTGACCACGGTGATGTTGGTGTAGCCCATCTCCTTCAGAGTGCGGGTCACAGGCTTCAGACCGGTGCCGTTCAGCGGGCTGTACACGATAGCCACATTCTTATTGACCTCTTCGCCAAACAGAACAGACTGGCTCTTGACCTGCTCCACGAATGCAGTGTAGACCTCATCCGGGATGTACTGGATACTGCCGTTTGCCACGCCTGCTTCAAAATCGCTGGTCATGACGTCCGCAAAAATGTCCAGCTTCTCGATTTCAGCCAGAATTTCCGCAGCAACCTCGGTAGTGATCTGGCAGCCGTCTGCACCGTAGACCTTATAGCCGTTGTACTTGCTGGGATTGTGAGAAGCCGTCACCATGACACCGGCAGAGGTGTGCAGATAACGAGTCGCAAAGGACACGGTAGGCACCGGCATCAGAACAGGCCAGATATTCACCTTGACGCCGTTGGCCGCGAACACACCCGCAGCCACCTTTGCAAACACATCGCTCTTGATGCGGCTGTCATAACCGATGGTCACGGACGGCTCTGCAAAATTCTTCTTCAAGTAGTCCGCCAGACCCTGAGAAGCCTTTGCCACGGTATAGACGTTCATCCGGTTGGTTCCTGCGCCGATGACGCCGCGCAGACCGCCCGTGCCAAAGGCGAGGTCACGATAGAACGCGTCCTCGATTTTGGAATCATCCAATATTCTTAGTTCTGCCACTACATCGGCATCGGCGGTGGCATTTGCCAACCA
>JAIIAN010000286.1 GCA_022717655.1 Bacillota bacterium
ATAGACTTACACTTGTATTCCAAAGTCTGAGAATGATGTACGATTACAAGCTAAACTTGGTAGTAAGAACCCCACGGGCTTGCCCGTGGGAGTCGTCAGGATTTTTGGACAGTGGAAACCGGTCAATATCGGTCTGGCAGCCTTATTATTCGGATTCTTCCGTGCGCTGTCAAATGTCTATACCGGATTTGCTCCGCTTTTAGCATTAAAACTTCCAAGCAGTTTATACAACATGCTTCCATACATTATCTCCCTTGTAGTGCTTGCCTTTATTTCTAAGAAATCAAGAGCACCAAAAGCAGAGGGTATTCCTTATGATAAAGGACAGAGATAAAAAACAAAGATAAAACGAGAAAAAAAGAAAACGAAAAAAAGAAAAAAGAGAAACAATAAATAGGCTGTAGTAGAAAATAAAGAATGAAAGAGAGGTTTTTTACATGAAAAATTATTCAGAAGACGCAAGCAAACAGTATCATATTCAGGTAGGAGAAGGCGAAGTTGGACGTTACGTGATTTTACCGGGTAACCCAAAACGCTGTAAAAAAATCGCACAGTATTTTGATAATCCGGTTCTCGTAGCAGACAACAGAGAGTATGTAACTTATACAGGAACATTAGATGGAGTAAAAGTAAGTGTAACTTCTACTGGTATCGGTGGTCCATCTGCTTCTATCGCAATGGAAGAATTATACCGTTGCGGAGCAGACACCTTTGTACGCATCGGAACTTGTGGCGGGATGCAGACAGAAGTAAAAAGCGGTGATGTTGTCATTGCAACTGGTGCAATCCGTATGGAAGGAACAAGTAAAGAATATGCTCCAATCGAATTTCCGGCAGTCGCAGATTTATCTGTAATTAACGCACTGGTAGAGGGCGCAAAAAAAGAAGGTTGCGAATTTCACACAGGCGTGGTACAGTGTAAGGACGCATTTTACGGACAGCATGAGCCGGAAACAAAACCGGTCAGCTATGAACTGATGAATAAATGGGAAGCTTGGAAACGTTTAGGCTGTCTGGCTTCTGAGATGGAATCAGCAGCACTTTTCGTAGTTGCAAGTTACTTAAAAGTACGTGCAGGCTCCTGCTTCTTAGTTGTAGCAAATCAGGAAAGAGAAAAATTAGGATTGGAAAATCCGGTGGTACATGACACCGATAAAGCAATTCAGGTGGCAGTACAGGCAATACGTGAAATGATTCGTGCAGATAAAGAGAATCCGTAAGATTAACTGTTAAGGCATCAAAGACGCAGAAAAATTCCTTGCACTTGGAGCAGACCGTCTTGGAACAAGCCGGATTGTAAAACTGGTGAAAAAAGAAGAAGCAACAGGATATTAAGATTGGATTAAGATAAAAGAAAAAGGCTGTAACAGGTATTCTTGAACATTTCCTGCAAAATAAAATGCAGGAAGGACTACAAGAGTACAGGAAAAAAGAAAGGCAGGAAAAAAATCATGGACAAAAAACAGATTGAAGAAATGATTGATTTAGCAGTCAAGCAGTTAGATTACTCCTACGTGCCATACTCAAACTTTCATGTAGGAGCGGCACTTCTGGCAAAAAACGGAACTTATTATACAGGATGTAACATCGAAAATGCCGGTTACACCGCAACAAACTGTGCAGAGCGCACTGCCTTTTTTAAAGCAGTCAGTGAGGGTGTAAAAGAATTTCAGGCTATCTGTATTGTAGGTGGAAAAGATGGGGTGCTCACCGAATATGCTGCACCGTGTGGTGTGTGCAGACAGGTGATGATGGAGTTCTGTGACCCTGAAACATTCCAGATTATTCTGGCAGTCAGCAAAGACAAATATGATGTCTTTACGTTAAAAGAACTTCTTCCACTGGGATTTGGACCGGCTAACTTAGCATAGTTTTGTGTCGAAAAAGACAGAAAGGAATTGTTATGGAAGCTTATAAGAGAGTATTTGTAATTGTTTTGGATTCACTTGGAATTGGTGCAATGCCGGATTCTGAAAAATTTGGAGATAAAGGTGTAGATACCTTCGGGCATATCTTAGATAAGATGGGAGCATTGAAGATTCCAAATCTTCAGAAACTGGGAATGTTAAACCTGCATAAAGGCGGAGACATGAAAGGTGTCGAAAGACCAATCGGACGTTATATGCGGATTGGCGAAGCCAGCAACGGAAAAGATACCATGACCGGACACTGGGAAATGATGGGAATTTATACTCCAAAACCGTTTAAAACCTTTACAGAAACAGGTTTTCCAAAGGAATTAATTGATGAACTCGAAAAAAGATGCCACAAGCGTGTCATCGGAAATAAGAGCGCAAGTGGTACAGAAATCATCGAAGAACTTGGAGAAGAAGAAATCAATACCGGAGCGATGATTGTATACACTTCAGCGGACTCGGTCTTACAGATTTGCGGAAATGAAGAAACCTTTGATTTACAGAATTTATATCATTGCTGTGAAATTGCCAGAGAGCTGACCTTAAAGGATGAGTGGAGAGTCGGAAGAGTCATTGCCAGACCTTATGTCGGAAAGAAAAAAGGCGAATTTAAACGAACCAGTAATCGTCATGATTATGCCTTAAAACCAACCGGAAGAACCGCATTAAACGCCTTAAAAGATGCGGGACTTGATGTCATCGGTGTCGGTAAAATTAATGATATTTTCTGTGGAGAAGGAATCACAAAAACCTATCATTCTGACAGTTCGGTACATGGCATGCAGCAGACAGTAGAAATCTGTAAAGAAGAGTTTCATGGACTTTGTTTTGTAAATTTAGTAGACTTTGATGCATTGTGGGGGCATAGAAGAAATCCGGAAGGATACGGACACGAAATTGAAAAATTCGACGAAGGACTTGGAACACTGTTAAACGAAATGAGAGAAGATGACTTGCTGATTATAACCGCAGACCATGGAAATGACCCGACCTATACAGGAACAGACCACACCAGAGAATATGTGCCGTTTGTTGCTTATTCTAAGAAAATGAAAGAGGGCGGAGCAATCGAAAATCAGGATACCTTTGCGGTAATCGGAGCGTCTGTTGCAGAAAACTTTGGTGTGAAAATGCCGGAAGATACGATTGGAACTTCTATTTTAAACCAATTGAAGTAAAAGAGAGAT
>JAIIAN010000043.1 GCA_022717655.1 Bacillota bacterium
TGGTTCATTGAACCGTTCTTTTTAAAATAAATGAATGTAAAAGAATTTTCGTTTTCATGTGTTTCACTGTTCAGTTATCAAGGTTCCTGTCGTTCTTTTCATTCACGACAGCTTTTATATTATATCAAAACCGTTTGTGTTTGTCAAGAACTTTTTTGACTTTTTTAAAAGTTTTTATTTTGACTGTTTGTCATCATTGTCATTTCTGCGACAGCCATATCAGAATAGCACACCTTTTTTTAATTGTCAACACTTTTTCTAATTTTTTTTAATATTTTTTCATTCATGGAAAAACATACAACTAATTCATTTCTTAAACACTAGTACAGCGTCCAAGAATAAACTTCCGAAATGCAGTTGATGCAATACTTTGAGGGTATTCTAAATCATATACTAATGATACACTTCTATCCGGCATCTCATCCAATATCTCTATTTGAAATACATTCCCACTCATCATGGCTTCTTTTGCAAACTCTGGAGGAAGAAAACCAATCCCAAGATTATGTTCAATTGCCGGAAGCAGTAAATCAGTTGTTGCAAATTCCACTGCCGGCTCAAACGGAAGCCCTCGTTTTGCAAAATAGGAATCCAGAAAAATACGGGTAATCGTATCAGAGGTCAGACTCACCCAAGGATAATGACACAACTCACCTAAAGTCATCATACGCCCTTTTAAATTTCGATACTTTCTTCCTGAAATTAAAATATCTGTATAAGAATGGACAGTATGTATTACAAGAGGCTCTTTCATTGCAAATGGAATGGAAGAAATCATTGCCATATCAACCTGACCTTTTTTCAAAACTTCAATTGATTTTTTTGAACTGTTATTTAAAATTTTAAATCTTACTTTCGGATGAAGTTTCCGAAATGCCTCAATCGCCTGAAACAAACAACAATGAAGTGCTGTTTCGGTTGCGCTGATTGTAATAGAACCTTCATCTACTGACATTAAATTTGTAATTTTCTGCTCCCCACGGAAAAACTGAGCACATCCTGCTGAGACATATTCATAGAAAGTTTTCCCCTCCGGTGTCAATTCCATTCCGCTTTTACTTCTAATAAAAAGACGGCATCCCAGCTCTGATTCTAATTTATGAATCGTTCTTGTGACAGCCGGCTGGCTCGTCTGCAGTGCTGATGAAGCTTTCGTTAGATTTCCATATTTTGCAACATAATAAAAAATTCTATAATATTCAAAATTTGAGTTCATACGTTTATCCTGTTCTCTTTATTCTGTTCTCTTGCCTCTGCTTGCTTCGTTTTTTTACTTCGGGCATATTTTAACATAAAAACAAAACTTTTTGAAACTATTTTATCTTCTAAGCTATCTAATAAGTATAAGATAAATAAAAATGTATCTAAAATCTACTTTCCGGAAAGGAGGCTTAAAAAGTTGACGGAATTAATTAAAAAAGCAATTCTCGGTGATACAGATGCTTTTCTTGAACTGATGGACGCCAATTCACTGGCAATGTATAAAGTTGCAAAAGGAATTCTTGGAAATGATGACGATGTCGCAGACGCTATCCAAAATACTATCCTGACTTGTTTTGAAAAACTCGATACACTTAAAAAACCCCGCTATTTCAAAACCTGGATGATTCGGATTTTAATTAATGAATGTAATAAGATTTTAAGTCATTATAAGAAATTCAACTGGGATGAAGAAATTCCTCTCATCGGACAAACGGATATGTCGATTGCCGAATTTGAATTTAAAGAAATGCTCGGACGTATTGATGCGCCTTACCGCATTATTTTACTGCTTTACTATGTAGAGGGCTTTCGTATCTCCGAAATTGCCGAAATTCTGGATTTAAATAAAAACACCGTAAAAACCAGACTTTTACGTGGACGACAACAGGCAAAAAAAGAATATCTTTCACCAGCTTCAAAAAATGATACTCTTCCACAAACAATTTCTATTCAAACAAGAAAGGGGTAAATAATATGATTGATAACAAGAAACTTAAAACAACGTTAACTACAAATTTTCAACTTCCAAAACAAGTCAATCAAGCAAAGGAAGAAGCGTTTGCAAAAATAAAGGCATCTAAAGCCGCTAAACCCGATCTCACTCACAATCCTTCAAAATCCGGTTATAAGCAAAAATTTTACAAGGGTTTTGCTGCTATAGCTGCTTCTGCTGCCATTTTCTCTATTATATGCACTGCAAATCCAGCTCTGGCGGATAATATTCCGGTGGTAGGAAGCGTATTCCAGACACTTGGAAAATCACTTGGATTCTACGGCGACTTTAAACATTATGCCAAACCGCTCGACACCAACAGTTCAAAAGATTCTTCCGATGATTCCGATGCATCTGCTTCTTCCGGTGAAACTAACACCGCATCCGATTCTCTTTACAGCCAGACGCAAAATGGGACAACCCTGACTTTATCCGAAGTATACTGCAATGACAGCGCACTTTATTTATCTATGACCATTCAGACTGAAAATGAATTTCCAGACTGTTTTTTAAATCAGGATCAAAAACCGATTATTTTATTCGGCATGGATTCTACTTTAAATTATAGCTTCAAAAATACTTCTGAAGATAATACACTTTTAAATGCTTATCTGGATGGAAAGCAGATTGATTCCCATACTTATTTCGGCGTTCTGCGCCTGAATAAAGAAGATATTTTGACTAGTGAAAACGAATCCATTCCAGACAACTTTAATATCCAGCTTAATGTAAAAAACATCTGCGGTTATAAACCGGACGATTCCGCTCCTGAAATGCCACAGGACTTAAAAGATGCCTATCAGCAGGCCATGACCGAAAATGGTTTAGATGAAGCTAATTATAAAAATTTTACAGAAGAACAGCAAGAAATCGAACACCGGCTTTTTACAGAAATGTGGAACCGGTACTATGAACGTTATCCGGATGCCACAGAAGGTCTGAATCATTATAACACCTGGACTTTAGAAGGAGACTGGAACTTCTCAGTTGATGTTGAAAAAAATATCTCTGACTCGATTACAAAGGAAACAAAGGCAGTTGATTCCGATGGAAATGGAATCCTTTCCGTCACCAAAACACCTTTCGAAATTTCTCTTGATGTAACAGACCCTGAATTTAAATATTTTGCTGTTGTGCTTGATGCAGATGGAAATTTAATGTCAGCCAATGGCACTTCCGGCTCTGCATATACGGTTGCTGTTCAGGACAGCGACGTCTCTTCTATCTCTGTCTATTTATGCGATTATGATGAATATATGGATGAACTAAAGGGATATTATTTCTCAGAGGATTATCAGGAAAAAGCCAAAACAAAGACGTTTAAACAGCTTCTCGATGAACATGCTGTTGCAAGTGATACTATTAGCTTTGAAAAATAATTACTGCTTTATCTAACCTTAACAAATCTAAGATAAAACCCAGGTACTTTCAATTTCCAGCGCTGAAAGTACCTGGGTTTTTACTCTATGCTTACGGTATTAGGCTGGGTATGAAAACTTACTACCTCACTTCCCAACGACTCCATTTCTTTTGCATTTTCAGGTGTTGTATATTTTCCCGTTTCATCATACATCAGCCAGTCCGGTGCATCAAAAAATGCAAGTTTTGGGGAAACTTCTTCGTAAAAATCCTTTAGAAGCCCGCCATTTCCATGATGTCCCATCTGAATATAATCTGCTTTTAACTTTTCTCCCCATGTATCAAGCAGATAATCACTCATCGCTTTTCCAACATCTGCACAAAACAACATACTGGATTTTTCTCCCTGCACCTTAAACATCATAGAACCATCATTTAAATAATCCTGGGATAATTCTTTTACATGTTCATCATAGGCATTATAAATATCAACTTTAAGTCCACAGATATTTAATTCATCTCCCGGATAAACATATTTTAAATTTTTTACATTCAAATCCAAAAAATCATTATAAGTATCCACACTATCCCAATGTGCACGTTCCTGACACAATTTCGGTGACGGCATATCTACTGTATAAACTTTCTTGATTTCAATTCCCCGCAAATCTGAATAAATTGCATTAAACGCTCCAATATGATCTTGATGTGGATGGGTCAAAATCCATGCATCTACTTTTCCTCCCATCTCTTTAATCGTCTGACGCACAAAATCTGCATCCTCTGTCCAGCCACCATCTACAACAATTAATTGCCCCTTTCCACCATACAATGTATAAAACATAGAATTTACATCTCTTGGACCATATTGTGTAATCAACCATGTCCTTTCCGTATCCTCAATTATTTTTTCATACTGGATAAATTTAACTGTTACGATTCCGAATAACAAAACGATAATGACCAGTGCTACACCAATCATTCTGTTTCTTTTTTTTGATTTTTTTCTCATCTTTTCCTCATCTAATTTTTTTATATTAATTCTCCATCAAACGCTTCTGTAATTTCTTCCTTTAATTCAAGAATGATTTCCTGATGATTTTTTCCTGGAATCAGCTGAATCAACTTGATTCCCTGCTCTCCTTTATCAATAATATTCCCTTCCTTGTGCGTTGGATTTAAAACCCACACACGATCCACCGGATTTAATTTACGAAGTGCAAAATTTTCATCCAGCCCTCTGCAGTATTTTGAATGAAGTTCATTTTTATATTCCTGAATCTGCGCTTCACAGGAAGAGGTTCGATTCTCAATTATATTTTGTATCTTACGATATTTTACTTCTAAAATAATCGTACACCAGTAAACTTCTTCTTTATACAAATCCATGCGGATATCCGGTCGGTAATGTCTGCCTTTCGTAAATACCGGCTGATTTTCTTTTGTTGTATCTTCTAACTGCCTGCACAATGGTTCATCATAATGAAGCTTTATCCGAAATTTTTCTTTCACAAATTCTACTACCGTGCCTGACATTAATTCTGGAATTAACACCCGGTCTTTTAAAAATCCATCAAAAATCCATCCCTGCGGTTCAAATCCAATTTCTTCACTGATTAAGAATCGGCAGATTTTAACAAAACACCAGATTTCATACAGCGTTTCTGAACGTTTCTGCGAATACGCATATCCTTCGCTCCACTGTATTTTCACGCTTTCCTGTCTCAATTCCTGATACATTTTATAGAACGTATTGTAGCGCACATCATAAATTAATACGTGCGGTATCAAAGCAGGAGCATCGTTTTTAATCTGACTATACCACTCTTCTTCCTTTATCATCCTTGAAAGGTTGGAAATCGTTTTTGCACTTTCCAGATATTTCTCCAGTTCTGACAGTGTTTTCTTTTTTAATTCGATTGAAATTTGATTCTTATCTCTAAATTTCACCAATTCTTTTAACTCGATGCGAAGCAGTTCGATATATCGCTTTGTTGATGTTTCAAATGTATGTAGTTCGTTTTCGTAAAATGTGATAATTTTTTTCAGCCACCGATTTTCCGACAAATCATAATTACAACTTCTTTTTGGAACTAAATAACTTTGTTTTCCCTCTCCTTTTTTGAGGTAATCTCGAAAAGTAACGCTGTCCATCTTGGAAATTCTATGTACCAGCTCTCTTTGATAGATTTTTTCTATTTTATAATTCGGCTTCTCTTTTAAATCCAAAAATGCCGCCAATATCTGATTCATATACTTTCTCATCACAAAGAAATGATACAATTCCTGATTCGATGCCGAAGTCGTTCCACTCTCTCCAATGGAAATGCTTTTCTTAATCATATCTGCCGATAAGCCCCGCATTTCTTCTTCAAGTTCTTCTCGCATAATCTGCCATTCCCGCTGATTCACATTTTTCGGCAATACCTGAAACCATTGATAATAATCTCTTCCATCATGCACCAGACGAATTGCGAATGTTCCAACTCGAATTGCATATTTAGAAGAAGAAAATTCAAACATTTTCTGTGCTGTTTTAGATGGAGCTAAATAGAGATTTCCCTCTTCATCTCTGTTGCAGTTTTCTTCTGGAAGTAAATCAATTCCATCAAAATAAATCCTGTCACCTGCATTTTGAGAACGAAATAGAATTTTTACTTCTTCATATTCTTTGAACGCTATCCTGTCTAAACCAGCATGATTTATTTCATTAAAAGATTCCGCAAAACTTTTTACCATAGTTGAAGTCGTTGGAAAATTTGAAGAATATCCTGACTGAATCGTTATCTCCACGCCTAAATCATAAAGTGTAACCATAATTTTCTAACTCTCTCTTTTTTATCTCAAGCATTTTTTTGCTCTTCTCAAAATCAGAGACATCCAAATATTCTTCAAATAATTTGGGCAGGCTTGTCTTTACATTCTCATCAAAAATATCGTAAAGCTGTTCTTTCTGCCCTCTGACCTTTGTTAAAATTCTCTGCACAAACTGAATATCAAATCCCTCTTTGCGGGAAATTGCTTCTTCACCCTCCATTTTTGGAAGATTGATTAAATATTTTGCTATCTGTTTTAAAATTCTAGGACCGACTCCCAGTGTTTTGGAACAGCTGTTTAATGCTGTATGTACTTTCCATAAAAATTCCCGTTCTCTTGCTGAAAGGATATTTTTATTTAAATCTAATTCTTTCACCAGTTCACAGTATTTTTTATAACTCCAGACTTCATTCTCTGCTTGTTCCAACTCCGTTTGTCCCAATTCTGTTTGTTCCAGCTTTGCTTCTTGATTTTTATTTTCCACTCCCCATTCGGTGTAAGGCACTAAATCAAGCTGAATGACATTTGCACGGTCCAATACCTTATCTGAAAAATGAAAGGTCGATTCATCCATATTTACTGTTCCAATAAACCGCAGATTATTTCCGATTTTTACACTGGACGGATACTTATCCACATTGTATAAACGAGTTTCATATTCTTTCGCATACAATTTTAAAAATCTGTTTTGCTCCGGCATTTCTAAGATGGATAAAAACTGACTGAAATAATGCTCCACTCTCGCCAGATTCATTTCATCAAAGCAAATGAGATATAACTTATCCTGATTTTCTGGTTTTGAAGCCTCGATTAAAGTATTTACAAATCCGGCATCATCCGGACGGTAAACCGAGTGCATCGAATCTACAAATCCAATTAAATCACTGTCATCGCTCCAGTTCGGCCTTACCGGAATCATTTTCAGACTCTCTTTTTCCAGTCCAAGAGCCTTTGCATAACACCAGACAAGTTGAGACTTTCCTGTTCCACTTAAACCGGATAAAATCACAAGCGGACTGCTTTTTACTGCGGTATGAAAATTAATCAAATCTTTGATTGTATAATACAGACCGCCCTCATTTGCAGTCTGTTCAAAATGCCTGATAAAATTCCATTCACACTGCTGATGTTCTTTTGCTCTGCGAAACGCAGGATTCAAATTTCTCAAAATGATCCGATGTGTCTTCTCATCTATAAAAACAACGGAACGACCGTCCTCAGCACGAACAAAATATTTACATAACATTTTACCAACAGGGACTCCCTTATCCACACCATTTGTCACATAATATTCTCCATCTTCGTCCTTTGTATTTTTATCATAAAAGATAAGATACGGAATTGCTGAAGCATCGGACTCCTGATATCCTGCCACCTCGAACATTTCTTTTCCTGCTTCTAGTTCTTTTTCCAATTGTTCAAAATTTTCAAATGAACTATTTTCACTGGTAATCAACGGAATCGTAACAAATTTTTCAATCTGACGATAACGCTCTTCCGCCTGCTTTCCAAATATACTTTCTGCGATTTTGCATTTATATTTTTCTGAAATATTATCCTCTGCATAATATTCAAATCGAAACAGACAGGTTTCAAGCTGTTTTCTGTAAAACTCTGCTCTTTCCTTTCCTTCTAATTTGTTATCATCTATGATGCCTTCACCAGTAAATTTATTCTGAAAACACACAACATATTTATTTTCTGGTTCTTGATTTGGAATCTCAGAAATTACTCTTAAATAAAACTGTAAATTTCCTGCACCGTTTACAATACAGTTGCTTTCCTTTAAACCATTTTGCTTCACTTCTTCTTCCGTTGCCAAAACACCTAGCCAGCTTGTTTTATTTTCTTTCATAATTCCTATCTTATCCTATCTTACTTTTTTCTTCTTCGTTACTTGATTCGGTTAAAATCAGACATTTTTGATAATCTTTGTTTTCCATAAATGGTTTTATTTCCATTGCAGGCAAATGCAATCATGCATACAATTGCAAACCATACCACATGTTCCGGTCCAAACACTTCCACACCAATTAAAATCGGTGCAATCAGGGTATTTGTCGCACTTCCAAAAACGGCTGCATAACCAAGTCCTGCCACCAATAAAACAGGCAGTCCAAGGATAGAAGCCAGAATCACTCCAAGTGTTGCACCGATTGAGAAAAGTGGAGTCACTTCTCCTCCCTGAAATCCTGCTGCCAGTGTCACAATCGTAAGTACTGCTTTTAGCAAAAAGTCAAACATATAGACTTTTTCTCCTGCAAAACTTGCAGAAATCAGATTTGTTCCAAGACCACAGTAACGTCCCTGCCATAAAAGTAAAAACAAAATCGAAAGGATGATGCCTGTAAAGAAAATTCTCTGATAAGGATTTTTTACAAGTTTCGCCAATTTTTCTTTTGCAAATGCCAGAAAATACGAAAATGCTCCACCAGTAATCCCAAACACAATCGCAATCAAAATCAATTTCGCAATGGTCTGTGGATTTACAGAAAATGTATCCGAAAAAGAAACCGAAAATTTCTCCAATCCTAATAAATGTGACGTAAAACTTGCTGTAAATGCCGCACTCATTGCCGGAAGCATTGCCTCATAAAATAATGCCCCGACAACTAACACTTCAAGTGCAAAAAATGTGGCTGAAAGCGGAGTCTGGAACAGTCCGCCAAACCCCGCTGACATACCCATAATTAAAAAGATTTTTCCGTTTTTTTCTGTCTTTCCGGAAATTACTTCAAATTTCTTTCCGATTGTATGAGAAACCGTTGCACCAATCTGCACTGCAACGCCCTCCCTTCCGGCACTTCCTCCAAATAAATGAGTCAGCCAGGTAGAAACCATGATAATCGGAATCAACGCCTTCGGAATTTCTTCATTTTCCTCAAAACCAGTTTCAAAAATGAGTCCCATTCCCTTTTGAGATTTCGGACTGATTTTCTGATACAATAATAAAATTACCACACCAGCCACTGCTAAAAATGGAACAAGAATCTTCACATGTTCCCCACGAAATGCCGTGATGCCTAAAAGTACCCTTCCAAATACCGCATCCACTGCTCCAACAATAATTCCAATCAAAACACCCATGATTGTATAAAGTAAGACGGGTATGTATTCTCTTATGCTTAAATGTTTCATTTTCTCTTTGTCTCTCTATTCTACTTCATTTTAGTGAATAAAATGAGTTGCTACCCGCTCTTCTGTTTCCGGCAGACCAAAGGCTTCTTTTCCAAGCGCAATACTCTTCATTAAAAATGTCATATTTCTTGCAAGCGTACGCATGGTCTGTTTTCCTTCTTCATCCATCTCGGCTTCGCCCACTTTTCTTCCATGAATACTGTTCCAATACTGACTCGAAGCAATCGGCATATTGGAAATGGTAAAATATTTGTTGAGTTCATCAAATGTTGCTGAACATCCGCCACGTCTTGCACATACCACACTTGCACCCACTTTCATGGTCTTATCAAATGGGGTACTGTAAAACAGTCGGTCCAGACATGCAATTAAAGTTGCATTTGCAGAAGCATAATAAACCGGACTTGCAACTACAAGACCATCTGCTTCCTCAAACTTCGATGCAAGCTCATTTACGATATCATCATTAATGGAACATTTTCCATTCTTGTAACAGTAATTGCAGGCAATGCATCCACGGATGGCTTTGTTTCCAATCTGAATTGTTTCATATTCGACCCCATTTTCAGCAAATACCTTTTCCATCTCTTTTACTGCAACTGTTGTATTTCCATCTTTACGTGGACTGCCATTTAAAATCAACACTTTAAATTTTTCTTTCATAATCATTCCCCTTTCCTAGGTTTCTTTCTTTGTTTTTTGCTTTATGATGTGAGTGTCAAAAGTAAATTTTGTCACTCACTGATGTAACCGGATTGCTCCATTGCTATGCAATTCTCGCAATCCTCGAACATCTCAAACTCCCGTAAAATGGCGTATTCAAACCATTTTATTTCGTTTTCGGTGTTCGGCATGTCAATTAAGTATAAATTGCTCTTTGTGCAAGCACAACCGCAATTTATACTTTTGACACTTACATCATTTTATCATACTATATTTTGATTTACTATATGCCAGCAATACGTTCAAACCAAGAATTTGACAAATTTATTCTTATTTTTTAATTTATCAAAAAGGTCATTTCTTCCACCTCAATAATTTCCTGAGACGAAAAAAACGACCTTTTTTATTTTAAAAAACTCAACTAATAGTTTAATTTACTGTGGAAATGCAAGAATTAATGTTCAAAGTAAATTATAAAAGATAAAAACGATGATTCAGATATGAATTTCTGTCTCTTATAAGTAAGTAATACACAATCTCTTTGAACCTTTGGTAATATATATTAGAAACATTTAATCGGTTTCAATCCCTTATAGTCAATATACAACCACAGTATTTCTGGAAAATTGCCAATCTGCTCGGTACTTTTCTTTAGTTTGATTTTATTTGCAAATATTCTTCTGTCGTCATGATACTTAAATGCAACGGTGCTAATCCTTCTAATACTTTTATTGTAGCTTCTTCTGTTTCATTATTTACACCGGCAATTGCATCTTTAAGGTAAATTACATAAACTCCAGCATCTATTAAGCTCATAACCGTCGATAATACACAACATTCAGCAACTACTCCTGTTACAACAACGCAGGAGGCATTGGATGCTTCTTTTCTTATTTGTTCTATGCTATAAGATGAATACACAGATTTTGAATAACATCTATATTTTTTCTGTAACTCTTTAAAATCATCCACAAGTTCATTTAGCCATTTATCTGAATTAACATCTGAATTTTCAATATTATAATTTGCCCAAATTCCCTGAGGTACATCGGATGCGATGTATTTTGTGAAAATTATTTTTTCTTCTGGGTTTGATTCTAATAATTTTTTTATCTGATTAAGAGAACGGCCAAAATTAGAGCACTCCCATTTTTGTCCATTTGAATATACATTTTGCATGTCAATTACAAGTAAAAGTGGATTTTCTAATAATTGTTTATTCATACATTTACCTCATGTTAAAATTTAATTTTATGTTTTGATAGAAAAATAATATTTTAAGTTTTAATGATGGTATATCATAAATTTCAATCCCTTATAGGCAATGTGAAACGAGTGGAAAGAGGAATAAGAAATACAATCAGAGTCCTGTTTCAATCCCTTATAGTTAGTGTACAACAACAGCATTTCCGCCATTTCTAATTTTCATTATCCTCTAATCTCCCATTTTTTGCAAGTTTTTTCACAAAAAGTCGGTCAGTCTCTTTTTCCAAATCACCCATTTTCCTTAATTTTACGGCATTTCTTAGAAATCGCAAAATACCCCTTGAGACTGACTGACTTTTTATTTTGTTTGCATTCTATTGCATTGGTATCTCCAGCAAATATTTCCTACCTCAACTCTTTCAAATACTCTTTCTGTTCTTTCGTAATCCGATAACTTTCTATCGCTTTTTGAATTGTTTTTCTATGCACCCATTCTGGCAGTTTCTGTTCTTCCAGATACTCAATCACGGCATCCCATTGTTTTGCAAGTGCAGTTGCAAAATACCAGGCAATCATCATATTGACATAATATTCATCTGAAATTACACCTGCAACAAGTCTCGGATATTCGTCTTTGAACTCTTCATCCAAATACAGTCGTAATAACACTCCGATTCCATATCGAATCGTATATGTCTCTTTTGAAGCAATCCATGTTTTTACATCCATAATCAATTCATCTTTGTGTTTTTCAAAACATTTCGGTAATGGTAAATCACAGGTTGCCCAATTATCAATGTATGGCAGAAATCTTTTTACTTCGTCCAGGCATTTTTCGTAGTCACGAATCTGTGTCACCAGCATCAGATGTAAATTATTTTCTTCATAATACTGATGAGGAAGTTCGTGTAAAAACTCCTGCGCTTCTTTGGTTTTGGCAAATTCTTTTGCAAATTTGCGCAGATTCGGAGTACGGATTCCTATGATTTTTTCTTTCTTAATTTCCGGTAATAGTTTTGCATGAAAATCACGATATCTTAAATCCTGTAATTCAAACAAACTTTTTTGTAATTCTGTCATATTTTACTTTTCTGCCCGCCTATTCTTATTTTTTCTATTTCTTCTTACTTTTTCTATCTCTTCTTACTTTTTTTGTTTTTGTCACCCAATTTAATAATTGATTCTTTAATTCTTATTTTTGCTTTTTTATACCCCTGCCTTTTGCTTTTTTCATTATTTTATCACACTCCTATTTTAGTACAAGTTGAAAAAGAGCTCTTATGAAGTTTTCACGCTTCACAAGAGCTCTTTTTAATGACTTGACTCACCCCTTATAGAAATCTTATAGAAATGAGAGTCTTATTAACTAAGATAAAATTTTCGGCTGAAATAACCACATTCTAATTCACTGACGGATATCCACAATGCCTGTTTCCAGGGTGCTATCCACAAACTCGCTGCTACTTCCATTTCCGGATAGATTAAGGTACATGTTCGAAAGTTGATTTTCATCCACAATCCATGCCATTTCTATCTGAACGCTTTCTCCTGATTTTAAGGACGAAATATAGTTTCCGCCATTTCCATAAGCTTCCTGTACACTATAATAATCCATCTCAAATGCTTTCGCTACACTGCTCGAATGGATACAATCATAATTATCTCCCGATTGTTCATTTTCGATATACAATTGATAAGTATCATCTTTTGATTTCAGCAACATCAGATTTCCGAGATATAATATATGATTCAATGTAACTTCTGAATTATTCTTATAAGTTGCCGTCACAAAGACCAGTTTTTGTTTCACATTTTCGGTTTTCACAACTTCATCCAGAACTTCTACACCATCTCCTGCCTTTATATAAGAAAGCTGATTTTCTACTAATTTTCCATCCTCGCCAACTGCCTTTTTCCACTCTTCCGGAATCTTATTTTCATCTAACAAACTTAAATCATCTGAAATCTGAACCGAATCCACTTTTACCGATACATCTGCCGCTTCGATTGAATTACCATTTTCATCTTCTGCAGAAACGTCTGGGGAAATCTTAAATTCTTCTCCTGTTTTCCAGAGCTTTAATTCATCCGATGACACACTCGTTACCATTTCTCTGGTTTCTGCTTCCGGCTCCGTTGATACAAAATCACTCCAGCTGTACATATCTTTTGTTGCAACCATTGTATCCGTTTCAACCAGAGAAATATTTTCAGCAAATTTTACCGCATCCTCCTTTGACATATCATCTCCCACATAAATGACTGCCATCCGGTATTCATCCGGACACATCAGATAAATTCTCTGGTTATACGAACCGCTCTGCTCCAAATCCTGATACCGAAGATAAACACCCTCGTATTTTCCAAAATTTCTTTCTTCACTTTCTACCACATGATTGTCCGTTAATACACTTTCAAAATCCTGTTCATCTAACAGCATCAGACTCATTGAAAACCCACCCTGATACGGTGTTTCCAAATTAGAAAATTTTCCTTCTTCTACCTCTTCCATTCCATCCGGAAGGTAACCTGCCTGAATTTTTACGTCTGGAATTTCATCCGGAATTGCGGTCATTTTGCTCTGTTCATTGGCTGAAATCTTTGTTGCCACCTGATAAGTTCCCTGTTTTTCCAAATGCATCGCATACCATTTTGAACCGGCATAAGCACTTGTTGATACGCCTAAAATGCAAACTGCCGTAACTGCTGCCACACGGGTTCTGCTCCATTTTGTTTTCTTAGCATTTTGGGTTGGAAATACTGCAATCTGCTCATTTTCCATCTGTTTTTTTATTTCATCCTGAATCCGATTATGAATCATTTCCGGAGTTTTGGGCATTTCTTTCTTGATATCTTCTAATTTCATACGAACACCTCCTTATGTTCAAATGCTTTTTTTAATTTTCCACGGGCTCTTGCCAGACGCTTTTGCACTGCACCTTCTGTTATTTCTAAAATCTCTGCAATTTCTCTGATACTAAAATCTTCCGCATAATATAAAATAACCGGAAGTTTTAACTCATCCTTTAGTTCAGAAACCGCCTGATACAATTCACTGTAATCTGTTTTTTCCGGCTGTTTTCGCTCCGGTATCTCTGTTGTTTCCATCGATACATATTTTTTCTGCTTGCGAAGCAGACTATAACATTCATTAATTAAAATCCGAATCAGCCAGGTTTTCGCATAGTTTTCTTTTTTCAGCGTTTCCCTCTTTTCAAATGCCTTCACAATAGTTTCTGAAATTGCATCTGCACAATCCTCATCATTTCCAAGAATGATTTTCGCAGTAGCATATAGTTGATTTTCTGAATTTAAAATCAGCTCTCCTAAATTTTCTTTCGTCAAAATATCACCACCCTTTTCTCGCCGGCTGTTCGATTTCAAGTCGAACACTCGTGAGACTTGGCGCGCGATTCTAGTCAGCACAAGCTGACAAATTCTTCTTAGAATCGCTGCGGTCTACACTTCGTTACGGTCCGCGCAGAACCATCGTCCATTGGACAATGTGCGCCCCACGGAGTGTTTATCTCAGTCGTAGTCTTATCGACTGAGATAAATTTGCATGCAATGTTTTCTTACATAGATTAGACGTTTATGAAAAGAAAATATCCCTTTTATTCTATTATTTTTTTATTTTGTAACCTTTTTCCTTTCTCATTTGTGTTATAAATGAAAGGACCTTTCAAAATATAATAGGAGTAAAAAACTCATGAGACAATCCGTTCAGGAATTGATTGAACGTTATCAGAATAATCTTTATGCAATTGCATTTAGCATCTGCAAAAATCCATCCGATGCGCAGGATGTCGTTCAAGATACGTTCATTCAATATTATACAAGCAAAAAAGAATTTGAGGACGAACAACATCTGCGAGCATGGCTGATTCGTGTTGCAATTAATAAGGCGAAAAATATGACTCTTACTTTCTGGCATCAGCATAAAGTTTCTTTGGAAGAATACATGGAAACTTTAACTTTTGAAACACCGGAATCAGAAAATCTTTTTGAGGAAGTCATGAAGCTTCCAAAAAAATACCGAATCGTGATTCATTTATTTTATTATGAGGATTATTCCATTAAGGAAATCGCAGAAATTTTAAATCTGTCGCAAAGCAATGTAAAAGTTCGTTTATCACGCGCAAGAGCACTGCTCAAAGAATCATTAAAGGGGGAATGGAATTATGACGAATAAAGAGAAATATAAACAGGCTTTTTCTGGATTGCATCCCTTAGAACCAATTTCTCTGGAGGTAGAACAAATGGTAAAGATACAAAAGAAACATAAATTTCAAGTCGCTGCTGCAATCCTTACCGCATTTATTTTAGTCGGAGGCACCGGAACTGTATACGCAGCAAATATTGGCGGAATCCAGCGTACCATTCAGCTCTGGATTCACGGCGACCAGACTGATGCCACACTCGATGTAAAAGAAGATGGCTCTTACAGCCTGAATTATTCCGACGAAAATGGAAAAGAAGTGGAACAAGGCGGTGGCGGAGTCGCATTTGATGCCGATGGAACAGAACGCCCGCTTACAGAAGAAGAAATCATGGAACAGCTTAATATGCCCGAGGTGGAATACGAAGAGGATGGAAGTGTCTGGGTTTATTACGAAAATCAAAAAATCGAAATCACCGATAAATTTGACAAACATAACATCTGCTATGTGAAAATTAAAGGCAAGGAAAAAACTCTTTATTTAACTGTAAAATACCAAAATGGATATTCTGTTTCAGAAGATAAATATCCAGACCCTGCTTCTTTTAACTGATTTTTTATACAAAGCAAGAGCAGTTCAGAAAAATCATTCTGAACTGCTCTGCTTTATTTTTACAAGCTCTCTGTAAGAGACTGTAAATTAATTCACTAATTTTTTTCTTAGCAGATTTCTACTAATTCAATCTTAAAGTTTAATTCTTTTCCTGCCATTTCATGGTTCGCATCAAAAGTAATAACACCATTTTCTTTTGAAACAACTTTAACCGGGAATGGCTGTCCCATTGCATTCTGAAGGTAAACCTGCTGACCTGCTTCTAATTCTTCAGAACCTGGAAGTTCACTAATCTGAACACTGAAAACAGCATCTGGATCTGCCATTCCGTAAGCCTCTTCCGGCGTCAGATGAATGTCTACAATATCGCCAACTTCCATATCTACAACCGCTTTATCAAATCCTTTAATCATCATTCCTGCTCCGCTGATAAATTCAAGCGGTTCACCACGGTCATAAGAAGAATCAAATTTTGTTCCGTCATTAAAAGTACCTGTGTAATGTACTCTTACTGTTTTTCCTGCATTTTTTCCCTCTAAAATAATCTGTGGAGCTCCACATCCATGGCATCCACTGCCACAATCTCCACCACAGCTGTGTTCTTCCTCATGGTCTCCACAGCTATGACCTTCTTCATGATGATGGTCACAAGTTACACCGGCATCTTCCAGAGTCCCATCTAAATAATCCTGAACTGCTTTATCTGTGTCGCCTGCTGCACCTGCACACACTTCAATTCCTGCTTCGGCAAGAGCGGTCTGTGCTCCACCACCAAGACCTCCGCAGATTAAAACATCTACACCCTGGTCAGCTAATACACCCGCTAAAGCACCATGACCACTTCCGTTAGAACTGATTACTTCACTGGAAATGATTTTGTTGTCTTCTACTTCGTATACTTTAAAATTCTCTGTCTTTCCAAAATGCTGAAATACTTCTCCGTTATCATAAGTTACTGCGATTTTCATTGCTTGTATTCCTTTCGTTCTTATATAATTCTGATATTTTTTCTATAGTTTATATGATAACATAGATTGTGAGGAAAAGCTATTTGTTATTTCCATTTCAATATGTTCCAATATGTTTCTATTATTTCATGTACATTCAAAAATTCATTTTTAATTTTTACATTATTTACATTCCAATATGTTTCTATTATTTCCTGATTCCGTCACAGTGGCGTGACACTATGTTTCAATTTACATTCCAATATGTTTCTATTATTTCCAGTTGTTTCCGTCAGTGCTTTCTTGTGCTTTGTATTTACATTCCAATATGTTTCTATTATTTCTGAAAAGATTGTTTTAATTCCGTTCCATACAGCTATTTACATTCCAATATGTTTCTATTATTTCCCATTAGATTTTCTGTTAGCGTTGTCAGCTCAAATATTTACATTCCAATATGTTTCTATTATTTCTGCACCAGTATCACCTTTATCTCCCTTGTCACCTTTATTTACATTCCAATATGTTTCTATTATTTCACGGACATTTTCTAATCATTCTTCAAAATGTCGCCATTTACATTCCAATATGTTTCTATTATTTCTGGAAGACTTCAAGATTGTAACCGGTATGGAAGCAAATTTACATTCCAATATGTTTCTATTATTTCATACTTGCCATACCATCATGCAACGTGACAACAATATTTACATTCCAATATGTTTCTATTATTTCATGTTCACAGACGACAGGAAATATCAGTTGAAGTGTAATTTACATTCCAATATGTTTCTATTATTTCTTTATTTCCTTTAATTCGCCCATCACTGGAAAGCAAATTTACATTCCAATATGTTTCTATTATTTCCGCTCTCTGTGGCAAGGGCAACAATATCTCTATGATATTTACATTCCAATATGTTTCTATTATTTCAGGATTTAATATTCGTATTGGCTATGATAATTCTATATTTACATTCCAATATGTTTCTATTATTTCTCATAGGCAATCTGCGCTCCGGCTGCACGTTCTCATTTACATTCCAATATGTTTCTATTATTTCTACCATAATATTATCCATGTTGACCTCCTTATCTATATTTACATTCCAATATGTTTCTATTATTTCTTTAT
>JAIIAN010000287.1 GCA_022717655.1 Bacillota bacterium
GGCGTATGGAGCATACTATGTAAAAGGAATCAACCAGCTTTATGAATTTGATTGTGGTGAACTATCCGGTTGGATGTTCAGCGTAAATGGGTGGTTCCCAAATTATGGCTGTTCCAAATATGAAGTCAGTGACGGAGATGTAATTGAATGGCGTTATACCTGTGACCTTGGACGCGACGTCGGGGATCAATATTATGAATAATAAATAAAAACAGCGATGAGTGAAGTTAAAGATTCACTCATCGCTGTTTTTGTTTTTATTTTGAAAGTTCTTCGGTTTCTTCGCTTGTTTCCAGATACGGTTTAAAAATCCGGTAGAACAAGAACGAATTGATATAGCAGGTTAATGCAAAGCCGAAGAAAAACCAGCAGCAACTATAGAGTGGTAAAAGCGTTAAATCTTGATAAGTCATATACATTGGCAGGATAGAAATAACCGCAATTAACAAGGTGGATGGAATATGCATAAATGCAAAAATAACAGAATTTTTAATAAGGTTCTTTAAGGTATTGGAAAATGCCGCAATGACCGGAAAGATGTAAAGTGCGATAATAACAAGCAGTACAAGTACCAGCCCAGACAGATAATAAAAGATTTTTCCGGCTTCTGAAGTATTCTGCAGGAGAAAGTGAGTGTTCAAAAACAAAATCATACCAACGATAACAAGTGTAAGCCAGGCGATCAAAGACTGCACAAAATTCTGACGTAATGCCCGAAAGAAAGTTTTAGTAACCTTGTCTTCATTTCCTTTTACGATACGTAACATGCAGTGATATAGTGCAGTAAGGGATGGACCGATGGTGACAAGGGGGATGGAGCAGAGAAGAAAAAGCAGATTTGCGATGATAATGTCTCCAATCCGGTTTAAGGCAATTACGACAATGTTGTCCTGGTTCATAAAATTCATAAAATCATATCCTTTCGTCAAAAAATCAAGTGATGTAAAATTGCACGATATCTTATTTTAACATTGAATATGTCAAAATGCAAAAAATAAAAAAGAAAAATTCCGGATATCGGGTATTTTTAATATAAATATAGTTTAAAAACAAATGAAAAGAAAAAGATATGGAAAAATGTTATATATATAAGGTAAAATGAAAGTAAAAGCGGAAAAATAAAAGCGATTTTGTTAGAAAAACACCGAATAAAATTGTGAAAAACCAGACATATAAATATCAAAATGACTGTTGAAAATAAAAATAAGACAAAAAAATATAGAAAATGCACAAATAAATAACATTTCTCCATATATTAAAAACATATTTCCATTTTACATTTTGACATATCTCGATATAATAAATTCATCAAATGAGTGAGGGACGAAGCAACCTTACTTTATAGAGAATATTCTTTTTTATTAAAGGAGGAAAAAAATTATGAAATTCAGAAAGGCAATGGCATTATTACTGACAGGCGCAATGGTATTTACCATGGCAGGATGTGGAAGCGGGGACTCAAGTTCAAGCGACAGCTCAGACAAAAAATCAGAGAGTAATTCAGGGGACGTAGAATTATCCGTAACAATCTGGGATTCCAACCAGGAACCAGGTTTATCAGAAATTATGAATGATTTCACAGAAAAAACCGGAATCAAAACCAAAGTTTCTGTTGTAAAATGGGATGAATACTGGACACTTCTGGAATCCGGTGCATCAGGCGGTTCTTTACCGGACGTATTCTGGATGCATTCTAACGAAAGTCAGCGTTATATGTCAAATGACATGTTATTAGATTTGACTGATAAAATTGCAGAGAGCAGTGAAATTGACCCTGCAAACTATCCGGAAGATATCTGGGGACTGTATACATACGATGACAAATATTACGCAGTTCCAAAAGATATCGATACGATTGCTTTATGGTATAACAAGAAAATGTTTGACGAAGCCGGATTAGACTATCCGACAGCTGACTGGACATGGGATGACGTGACAGAAGCAGCGAAGAAACTGACAAAAGACGATGGAAGTCAGTATGGCTTATGTCTTAGAAATGATAACAATCAGGCTGGTTATTACAACCTGATCTATGATAATGGCGGATATATTATCAATGATGACAAAACAAAATCCGGAATGGATGATCCAAAAACGGTAGAAGCAATGGAAATGCTCGAAGGCTGGATCAAAGACGGTGTGCTTCCTCCAATCGAAACAATGTCTGAAAACGGGGAAGATGTATTATTAGAATCCGGTAAAGTGGCAATGGTTCCACAGGGTTCCTGGATGATCGCAGCATTCCGTGATAACGAATACACCGCAGAGAACTGTGATTGTGTAGAACTTCCGAAGAGTGCAACAACAGGCAGAAGAGCTTCTCTTTACAATGGTCTTGGATGGGCAGCAGCTGCAAATACCGAGCATCCAGAAGAAGCATGGCAGTTGATTGAATATCTTGGTTCTAAAGAAGCACAGGAAAAACAGGCTGAACTTGGTGTTACAATGTCCGCTTATACCGGAACATCTGAAGCATGGGCAAAATCCGCAGACTTTAATCTTCAGGCTTACATCAATATGATGGATGATATGGAAATCAGACCATACTCCCGTTCTACTGTGACATGGGAAAACAAGAATAGTGAAATTCTTAAGAGTGTTTACAGCGGTGACAAAACTATGGCAGATGCCTGCAAAGAAATGGCAGAGCAGATGAACGAATCACTGGCTGAAGAACAGCAGTAACAGATAAAAGATTGTAACGTAACGAAGCAAAGTAAGAGACACAGGCAGGTTCGAAAGAATCTGCCTGTATTAAAAAAGGAGTGAGTGGTTTGGCTGGTAAGACGAAAGCGAAAACAACCGGAAGAGAACGAAGCGAATTTATTTGGGGATGGCTTTTTATTCTTCCTACCGTAATTGGTTTGATTGTATTAAATATTATTCCGATTTTTCAGACGATTTATCAGAGTTTCTTTAAAACGGGAGATTTCGGAAGAGGAAACATTTTTGTAGGTCTTGAAAATTATCAGAAAGTATTTGCCGATAAAGAAATCTGGCAGGCATTGCTTAATACATTTAAGTATGCAATCGTAGAAGTGCCATTTTCAATTATTATCGCGCTGGTACTGGCTGTGTTCTTAAATCGAAAAA
>JAIIAN010000288.1 GCA_022717655.1 Bacillota bacterium
GGATTTTATATATGGAAAATTTAAGATGTGAAAAAGCAGTAGAAAAGAAACATAACGGCTATAACTGTGCACAGGCTGTGGCCTGTTCTTTCTGTAAAGAGGCATCTATGGATGAGGATACACTCAAAAAGATCACACAGGGATTCGGTGCAGGTCTTGGCACCATGGCCGGTACATGCGGAGCAATCTCCGGTGCTGCAGTTGTAGCTGGGCTTATTAACCATGACAAAGCCGGAACCTCTCAGACTGTCCGCTCTGTCATGAATCAGTTTAAACAGCAGAATGGAACTGTAATATGTAAAGACTTAAAGGGTGTAGAAACCGGAAAGGTGATCCGCTCCTGTGATGACTGTGTCAGAGATGCAGTAACATTTCTGGAGAATGCATTAAAACATATCTAAAAAAGAAAAAGCCGTGTACAGCAGACCCTTTAAGATCTTTCTGTACAACGGCTTTTTAGCTTTTTATTTAACATCCGCCTTCTCATCAGCTTCGTAATCAAAGAAATCAAAGTCAGCTGTATGTTCATGCATCATTCTGTCTCCACAGGTAATTCCCACAAATGTTCCTGTAAATTCACCAAATTCAGAGTATTCATCTGAGAATTTAGAGGTATCAAATACCGGTCCGATTTCGCTGTAATTTTCTCCATCTAAAGACCATTTGAATCTGCTTTCTCTTCCATTGATTTCAAGACGCATCCAGATATCTTTTCCATCTTCAACCAATGTTCTTGCATCGGAAAACTCTCGTTTTTCTCCATTTTCTACCTGCATTACAGAAACCGCACTGTGATTTAAGGTATCGCTGAAATATTTATACAGATATACAAAGTTCATATTGTCATAGTATAAAATCAAGCCTGCTGTATGCTGATAGCTGAGTGGCGTAAAATCGAGTTTTGTGCCAACAGTTGCTTTTACGCTGGTCAGTTTTCTTGCTAAGATACTGGTCTTATTTAAGGAACAGCCGGATTCCTGTCCACGCAGGCGAATCCAGCCTGGTCTTGCTTTTAAGTCTACAAAGGTCATCGGGTCAATACGTGGTGCATAGTATCCGATTTCAAGAGTTTCCGAATCAAAATCATCGTGTGTCGGAAGTTTTCTCATTGGTACTTCAGGAAGTGCACTTTCTTCTACATATTCCTGTGCCAGATTTCCTCCATTTTCCATTCTAAGCCAGCCATCTTCGGTCCATTTCATACGCTGAATTGCAGTTTCACGACCAAGTGTACAGCGAAGTTCCGGCACAAATGGTCTGGAAGTCAGATGCACCATCCAGGTTTCTCCATTTGGCAAATCCACATAACTTGCGTGACCGGATTTCTGAAGTTTGCTCTCCGGATTATAGTAACGTGGTTTTAAATGGTCCCAATCTGCACGTTCATTGTTATTTCCTGGTGCTGAAGTCAGAATCGGATTGCATGGGTCTGCCTCATAAGGTCCGTACACATTTTTAGAACGTCCCATTGTTACACTGTGATAATATCCTGTACCACCCTCGGCACACATAATGTAATAATAATCGCCGTATTTGGTCAGATGAGGAGCTTCGATACAGCCTCGGTCTGTTCCACCTCTCCAGAAACGTTTCGGCATGCCTACGATTTTTTTCTCTTCTGGATTATATTCTACGATACAAATCGGACCTGGTTTTTCATATTCCGTTCTGGTTTCCCATTCAAGTGCCACAATGTATTTCTTTCCATCATCATCGTGGAACATAGATGCATCAAATCCACTGGAATGAAGATAAACCGGCTCACTCCACGGTCCTCTTAAATCCTTTGCAGTAATCAGATAGTTATCCACATCGAAATATCTTGCATTCATGGAGTTCATGACCCCATATACCACATAAAATAAATCATCCTCTTCACAGTAAGTCAGACACGGAGCCCAGATTCCCTTTGCACTTGGCAGTTTTTTCAAATCAGGGTCATCGGCATTTGTCAATGCATGAGAATATAATTCCCAGTTTTTCATATCTTTTGAATGATAAATCGGAATCCCTGGAAACCACTCAAAAGAAGAAACTGCAACGTAAAAATCGTCTCCTTTACGGCAGATACATGGGTCAGCGTGGAATCCTGGTAAAATTGGATTATGAATCATAATTTTATTTCCTCCTGTATGTTTCAATGTACTTTTTACTTTTGGAATATTTTGAAAATACATTTTATCTGTACTTGGAAATAAAATAACTGATTTTTTTGGATTTTTCAATATAATTTTTTATCGTATCTCTCGATATACGCTCCTTCTCACCAGAATCACCGCAAGTACAGCTGTAAGAAAATCTGACACCGGCTGTGCCGAAAGTACTCCATAATAACCCACTGTTTTTGACAAAATAAAAATCACAACTGCAAAGATAACGCCCTGCCTGCTGACTGATAAAAGAAAGGCATTTAATGCTTTTCCGGCGGACTGGAAGGTACAGGTACTTACGAGTGTTACCGCTGTAAATACTGCGCCTGCAAGCTGAAGTCTAAGCATCGGAACTCCTGCATTTACAATGCTTTCCTGATTCATAAACATCGAAATCAAAGGCTTTGCAAAAACACATAAAACAAGTGCCAGCACTGCTCCCATTGCACATTCAAATTTATAACTAAATGCCAGAATTGCTTTCAGACGCTTTTTATTTCCGGCACCGTAATTGTATCCGATTAACGGCTGTGAACCAAACGCAAAGCCAACTAGAATCAGCATTGCAATCATATTGATTTTCATGACAATTCCCATTGAAGCCACTTTTTCTGTTCCATAGACCAGTAAAAAACGATTGGTCAGCGCAATTCCAAGACTCTGCATAAAGTTGGTAACGGATGCCGGTATTCCGATAGCAAAGATATCTCCAATTTCTCTTTTGCTGATAAAAAATCCTTTCGGATGAATGGATAAACGTTTGCTTTTTGTCAGCAAGAAGAACACAAAGAACAAATCTGCACCGATGTTTCCGATTACCGTGGCAATCGCTGCACCGGCTGCTCCCATGCCAAGCACGGAGATAAAAATCGGGTCTAAAATAATGTTAATCACAGAGCCAAGCACTGTTC
>JAIIAN010000289.1 GCA_022717655.1 Bacillota bacterium
ATATGGCCTGCAAAGGCTGAAAATTATCGAATCCATCGATAAAATCGAATTGTGAGAGCAAAGATAGGACTATCTCTGTCTCCAGATAAATCACTTTGCGCTTTGGTCTTGACTTGCCATCCACCCGGCACAGAACAGAACACTTCCATCCTGTGCGGGTATGCTTGATGATCTCAATGCCAGCCATTCGGCAGAACAGGTATGTCTTGACCGTCAATGGCTCCTGAAATCTGGTCAGCAGGAAAAGCGTATAGCGAAGCTCATCCTGCGACAACTCACGCCATGACTTTGGCGCTGTGATGTTAAGATTGATCTGCCCGTCATGCATTGAATAGGAAGGCAGGTGCTGATTTTTTGTTTTCATAAGGCTTGAAATGATTGCTTTCATACTCTGCTGATTGCTGATAGAGTGCGAATGTCTCTGCATCTCCGTCAAGAACCATCTGAATCCTGTCAAGCGTCTGCTTCATGTCATTTGGCTTGAAACAGCTCGGATTGCTGTAGTCAACGAGATATTTGCGAATCAGACAGACCGCTTTCTGCTCCGGCTCTGTCCAAGACACGCCTCTGCGATACTTATCGAGGAGAGCGTCCATCTGCTCGTTAGAGAAGCGACGACGCAGGATATCATCTGCAAGACGTATGTTCTTGCGGGCAATATCCCAGTCTGCTGAGTTGAGCTTGGTGAGTGAGGCTTCTTGCATGTAGTCATTGTACCCCCATACAAGGCATGGGATGCAGAGCTTTGCCTGCATGGTTAATCCCCAGCCCTCGGTATTCTCAACGAGTACGAACACAACCTCTTCTTCAGCTGCCAACTTGGCCTGCTTCACCTGCTCGATGAGATTTTCCACTCTCACGGCCGAAGCTGGAGAGACCTCACCATTGCTCACGACACCGAAACCTGTAGGAGTGAGCACAAGATCAAGGTGGCGGACCACCGTAATAAATGTCTCAAGACAGACCCATCTCTTGAGTAATGGCTGAAAATCCTCGTTTTCATCGAAGAATTCAGCACCTATATCACCGAGACAAAAACGCTTGATGCGGTTATATGTAGTCGAGAAATGAGGTCTCACCAAATTGAAGACCTCCGGATTGGATGACGTTGCCACCAAGATGGCATCGTCAAAATCCTGTTTATTGATTTCAATCTTCATTGTTATTGCCGTTATTTTTAACTGATGATTGTTGCATGTCCTTATTCTTATCGAGTGTTGTCAGCTCTATCATAGGCACGTCGACGGTGATGCCACGCTCGCTCCATCCGTTGTAATGTAAGATGACATGGTATGGCTTGACCATGATGTCGTGACAAGGCTTCTCGAGCGACTGCTTCAGGATGAAGAGCTCGCGCTTGTCGGAACCCGAGTTGTTCATCTGGCTCTTGCCCGGTGTTGCACCCACCAAGTTGGGATGCACGCCAAGTGAGAAACAGAGCGCATTGGAAGCCTCCGACATGTCGTCAGCCCAGTCGCCACCCTCCTTCTTGCCACTCTCATCGAGGTTGATGATGCGCACCATGCGCTGCTCCTTGCCGTTAGGGTCGAAGTAATATCCTGTGATGAGTGCCTTGCCTGCATTCTCCGTGCCGCAGACAAAGTCGATGATGGACTGCTTCTCCTCATCGATGCGCTGCTTGCGCTTCTGAGGTTCGATGATGCCCTCCTCGTTGCAGAGGTTCATCCAATAATCCTTGTGTATCTCTATCTGAATGCGAGGTGCAGAGGTGTTCTTGATCATGTAGCGCTTGCCAATGCCGATGAGTCGATAGATGTCATACCACGCATCGTCGAACATGGAGGCATAATAAGGTATCGGATAATACTGATAACCAGGAGTAGGAATGCGCGACACGATGGCGAACTTGCAGTCATGGCCTATCTTAGGTGCAGGATGTTTCTCGCCTGTATAGATGTCTGGCCCCTTGCCCATGCGTGCCAAGAGGTCGCCCAGCGGGTCGTTGATGTCAAGCAGCGGGATGGCCTCTGCCTTGATGGGTGACATCGCCTTGCGGAAGTCGCCATAGAAGATGTGATTGATGAGACCAGTCTTCTCGTTGGGGCGCTCGAAACGGCAGTATGACACATCCTTGTGCCGCATCTGCAGTATCCTGGAGTGGTCACGTGAGAGGATGATGACGGTGACGTTCCAGAAGAAGAACTTCATGTCTGTGGCCTGCTCCATGAATATCTCATGCACGCTGTTGCGCAGACAGAAGGCACGGATCTCAGCATCATCGGTGTCCTTGCCTGTCGCACGATCAACGAAACGTACCCCCTGGCCGTAGCAGCACTGCACGTTGAATGCCTGTGCCCGTTGCGCAATCATATTCATGCGAAGGAGACGCTGCAGCTCATAAGGCATGTCATTGTCATCGCCATAGTTGATATACTCATAGTCTCGCCCATTGACGGTGATAGGCGAATAGTAGGCATCACCCACTTCGCCCGATCCGAGGAAATGGGTGTCTCTGCCATACTGCTGCTCGATGGCAGCCTGGTTGGTGGTAGAACCCCCAACCGCAGTGGTCGGCATGAGCATATATCGCTCACTGTCACCATGCGCCCCGACCTGCTGCATGGAATATTTCTGTCTGCTCATAGATATACTGGTAAACCTAAAAATTCATAAATAAAAACGTCGGGCAGAGTATGCACCTCGCCTGTGGCTGGATGCATGAGACGGTGGAAGCCTCCACGCCAGCTGCCACCCGACACGAGCCATCCGTCATAATTGACGGTTCTGCCGTCGGTGGTCCATGCCCGAAGCCTGATGGTGGCATGATCGTCCTTGGCCTTGTCCATCATCTTCAGAACCTCATTGATATGGAAAGCTGCTCTCTTCATCAGTTGAATGTGTTGTCGAATGTGTTGTCGAATATGCGGCCTGCACGGTGCATGTCCAGGACATTGTGCTGGCGCTGCGAGTAAGCATAGCTGAAGGTGAAGCGAGGAATGGTCTCGAGCAGGTTGTCATTGTCGCTCTTGGAGTCGGAAATGGTGACCTGCTTGCCGACAACAGCCTCTCCACCATAGATATTGACGATATAGACCTCATC
>JAIIAN010000290.1 GCA_022717655.1 Bacillota bacterium
GACCTATAATGGCAAAAAGAGGTGGATTTCCAGGAATGGGTATGCCTGGAAACATGAATAACTTAATGAAACAGGCACAGAAAATGCAGCGTCAGGCAGAAGAAAACCAGAAAGCTCTGGAAGAAAAAGAATTTACAGCAAAAGCCGGCGGTGGTGCAGTAGAAGTAACAATTTCCGGTAAAAAAGAAGTGACAAAAGTAAAACTTGCAGAAGAAGTAGTAGACCCGGATGATATTGAAATGTTGGAAGATTTGATTGTAGCAGCAACCAATGAAGCATTAAGAAAAGTAGAGCAGGAATCTGCTGCAATGATGTCCAAACTGACAGGTGGTCTTGGCGGACTTGGCGGCGGATTATTCTAAAGACAGAGGAATCAAATTGGAATATTACAGCAGTCATATTAACAAATTGATAGAAGAATTTTCCAGACTTCCTGGAATCGGAGCAAAATCTGCCCAGCGTCTGGCATTTCATATTTTGAATCTGCCGAAAGAACAGGTGGAAGAACTCTCTTCAGCAATTGTGGATGCAAAAGCCAATGTCTGTTATTGTAAGGAATGTTATACCTTAACTGACCAGGAAATCTGTCCGATTTGCAGGAATGAAAAACGCAATCATCATATTATTATGGTGGTTGAAAATACAAGAGATTTGGCAGCTTATGAAAAGACCGGAAAATTTGACGGGGTATATCATGTGCTTCATGGCGCTATTTCTCCCATGCTTGGAATCGGACCGGATGACATTAAGTTAAAAGAGCTGCTTCAGCGTCTTACAAGAGAAGAAATTGAAGAGGTTATTATTGCCACAAATTCAAGTGTAGAGGGAGAGACAACGGCAATGTATCTGAGTAAGCTGATTAAGCCGACCGGAATTAAAGTCAGCCGGATTGCAAGCGGTGTGCCGGTAGGCGGAGACTTGGAATACATTGACGAAGTAACTCTTTTGCGGGCACTTGAGGGCAGAGTGGAATTGTAGGGGTGTAATTTTATGAGAAAAAAAGTTACATCAACAGATATCGCAAAAAAAGCCGGTGTCTCTCAGGCAACGGTTTCGATGGTATTAAATCATAAATATAATGTTTCTTTTTCAAAAGAAACAGTGGAAAAAATTGAGCGGATTGCTAAGGAAATGGGATATACAATCCCAAAACGGCGTCAAAGAAAGGACAGCCGGAATGGGAAGCTGATTATTGTACTTTGCCCAACCCTTACCAATCCGTATTATGTCATGCTGCTTCAGGGAATTGAGGCAGTGGCGAAAGAAGAAGGATACAGTGTTTTTACCTGTAATACACAAAGAGAATTGAAACTCGAAGAACAATATCTCAAGCTGATGTCGAGTGTAGACCCTGCAGGTATTATATATACCTGTAATCCAAGTTCTGTATTTATGGAACAGGTGGGCGAGATTGCAAAGAAAATCCCGCTTGTAATTATCAGTAACAGGGAGAAAGTACAGGTTGATGCAATTAATCAGGATAATACAAAGGTAGGGCGTTTGATGGCAAGACATCTTTTGGATTATGGGCACAGAGATGTTGCATTTATCACACCTCCGCTTACCCAGCGTCAGAAGCAGCGTTCCAAACGGGTACAGGGATTTGTACAGGAATATGAGCAGGCAGGGCTTGGAGACCGAGTTGTGATAAAAGCGGCCGATGCGTCTTTGGATGACCAGTTGCCAAGTCCGGATTCGGAATATAAGATGGGATATAATCTGACAAAAGAACTTCTTGCAGAATATGATAATCTGACAGCGATTGCGGGATTAAATGATATGATGGCATTTGGAATCATGGATGCACTGCAGGAAGAAAAATATAAAATTCCGGGAGATATGTCTGTAATTGGATGTGATAATATCATCTTTTCGGGTATGTCTCATTTGTCGCTTACTACAATAGAACATTTCGTTCCATTAAAAGGCAGGGACGCATGTGATATTATTATCCGAAAAATTAAATCAGCAAAAGATACTTATGATGGAACAAAACCAATCAGTATTTATCATATCGAGTATGAACCCAAATTAATTGCCAGAAAAACCACCTTTTATGCACGGGAAAAAACGCGCGAAAGAGGTAGAAAAGAAAAGAAATATTAAATAAAATCAGAGAAACTATTAGTAATAAAAAAACAAAAAAAGGCTGTATATAGCAGAATGATTGCGAAATACAACCGAAAAAGTATTAATAAAAAGCACATTTATAAATAAATAAAATCACTAATAATTTTTTTATGACTTGCCCGTAAACGAATTATGAGGTAAACTATAATCAACAAATAAAACGAACGTTTCACGGGAGGAAATGAGTTATGAAGTTTTTTATTGATACTGCAAATGTAGAGGATATTCGTAAAGCAAATGATATGGGAATTATCTGTGGTGTTACTACAAACCCATCCCTGATTGCAAAAGAAGGACGTGACTTTAATCAGGTTATCAAAGAAATCGCTTCTATCGTAGACGGACCAATCAGCGGTGAAGTAAAAGCTACAACAACAGATGCAGAAGGAATGATTAAAGAAGGCCGCGAAATCGCAGCAATTCATCCAAATATGATTGTTAAAATTCCTATGACAACAGAAGGCTTAAAAGCAGTTAAAGTTCTGACAGAAGAAGGAATCAAAACAAACGTAACATTAATCTTCTCTGCAAACCAGGCATTACTTGCAGCAAGAGCAGGAGCAACTTATGTATCTCCATTCCTCGGAAGACTGGATGATATTTCTGTATGCGGAACAGATTTAATCCGTGACATCGTTGAGATGTTTGAAGTTGCCGGTATTGATACAGAAATCATCGCAGCAAGTGTTCGTCATCCAATGCATGTAACACAGTGTGCACTTGCTGGTGCTGACATCGCAACTGTACCGTTTAAGGTACTTGAGCAGATGACACATCATCCGCTGACAGATGCCGGAATCGTGAAATTCCAGAATGATTACAAAGCTGTATTTGGCGAGTAAGATAAATAGTAAATGCAGAAAACTGCAAAGATAGACAAATAACATGTGAAAAAGTGCGTTTCTTAATTAGAATCGCACTTTTTTTGA
>JAIIAN010000291.1 GCA_022717655.1 Bacillota bacterium
CCGTCATCAATCCCGAGTATTGAATTGAATAGTTCAAAGAAAACTTGCAACACCTTAACTTTTTAGGGTTAGAATCACTCTTCACTATGAGACACACCAATCAATACCTATCAATTTTTGAATAGATTATTGGTAATTCTGACTGATATTTGATTACATTGGGTTATAAGTAATTCATATTGAGGGTTAACATGGAAATTAAGGATTTCGTAAGTCAATATAAAAACCATCCCGTCCTGTTTATCGGAACAGGTTTTAGTCTCCGCTACCTAGAAAACTCTTATAGTTGGGATGATTTATTAATGAAGGCCGCGGTAGACTTAACTGGAAACCCCGAATTTTACTACGACCTGAAAGCTGACAGCCTAGAAGGCGATGAATATCGATATGACATTTTAGCCACTAAACTTGAGGATATTTTCAATCAAACACTCGCTTCAGATCGCAATGGTAAATTTGAGACCATCAATGATATTTTCTATGAAAACATGAAGCAGGGTAAAAAGCTTAGCCGATTTAAAATCTATCTAACATCAATATTAAAAGAGCTTAAAATCAAAGAGCATATGAAAGAGGAAGTTAACGCTCTTATTAAAACAAGAAAAAACATTGGGTCCGTAATCACAACAAATTATGACCAACTCATTGAGAACATTTTCGATTTCATCCCTTTAATTGGCAATAACATCTTACTAAGCAATCCTTATGGTTCAGTCTACAAAATTCATGGATGTGTTAGCGATCCCAACAATATAATAATCACCCTTGACGACTACAAAAACTTTGACAATAAATACGAGTTAATAAGAGCTCAATTACTCTCAATTTTCATACACAACCCAATAATATTCATCGGATATAGCATAAGTGACAAAAACATTAAATACCTTTTGCAAACTATTTTCTCTTATGTTGATCTTAATACTGATCTTGCCAAACGCATAAAAGATAATTTCCTCTTGGTTGAGTATGACGAAAATAATTTCTCCACGACAATATCCGAGCACGATATTAATATTGAAGGATTATCTATTATTAGAATCAACAAAATAAAAACAGATAACTACAAAGCTGTGTATGAAGCAATATCAAATTTAGTTCTACCTGTATCTGCAATGGACATCAGAAAAGTACAAAAAGTTTGGAATACGATAAAAAGTGGTGGAGAGATTAAAGTAAAAATCACCGAAAACCTTGACGAGTTAAGAAACGAGGAAATGGTTATCGCTGTTGGCTCTGAAAGAACAGTCCAATATGTATATCAAACGAAATCTGAAATGCTGCAAAATTATTTCAAGATAGTAGAAGAAGCCAATTCTCAACTTATCTCCCTACTTAATAAGCAAACAATAGGTAACCACGAGCACTTCCCATTTTATGCATTTAGCTCCATTTGCCCTGAGTTAGAAAACATTCCTGCAGCCAAAGATAGACAACTTGATAAAATTGTCAGCCAGATTGAAAGATCTCGTGCTGTTTGCCGCTCTGACTTTAAATCAATAGACGAAATCATAAGCCAAACACCCGCATGGAAAGTCGCAGGAACTATCACATGCTGTATTTTTGACGACAACATAGACATTGAACAACTAAAAAATTATTTACTTGCAAATTCACATAATGTTAACACTGGGTATCGTCAATTACTCTGCCTATACGATTTCCTAGCCAATTAATAAAATGCGTTTAAGGCTGGAAACAAGCCTTAAACGCATAAGTACTCTAGTCATATATTTCAGTATTTTTTTTCAATAACTTGATTGCAGAATCGAGCAAATGGTCATGGAAAGAAACCTTTTGCAAAAAGGCTAAGAATGAATCCGTTTCAAAACGATTAAATGCGTTATCAAGACCATCAATCAACTCCGTCAATTGTTGTTGTGTTAATTGAGCTAGAAAAGCTCTAATTCTTATTTCAGGCACAGGTCTTTTCTCATGACAGGATCTACATAGCGCTCTAAATGCACTCAACGGATATTCCCACGGTTCAAAGCCTTCGCGCATATTTGTATAATAGCAATGATGTGCTTCCAAAACGCTTTTCACACCGCAGTCTTGGCAACATTCCTGAGCTCTGCGCCTTACTAGAGTTGACTTATTCTTCCATCGAATA
The DNA here is from genome assembly GCA_022717655.1 of Bacillota bacterium. Taxonomy (GTDB): domain Bacteria; phylum Bacillota; class Clostridia; order Lachnospirales; family Lachnospiraceae; genus Blautia. The sequence continues at coordinate 2,114 of JAIIAN010000291.1, forward strand.
TCTTTTAACTTCTGAGTATAGCTACCTGACAATCTCGAATAATCATACCCTTCCAAAGGGTAAAACCCCAGACTCCAAGCATAGCCCATTTCATAATAAAAACCGAACGATTCAACAAGATCCTCAAACTCCTCAGTGTCACATCCATAATTAAGCAAGTGATATAACCCGCTGGAATCAATAGTTAAAACCAATAGAGCATCGTCATGCATATCCTCTCCACGTGAAAGCCACTCCGCTTGGGAGTAAAACGTTGCATCATGCAACAGATTATCTTTTATCGCCCATTCGGTTATCGCCTTTTTCATGCGTTCTAAATTAGCCAACATTAATTTATTCAACTCAACCCCCTCATGCGAATTTTAAAACTTACACTGACTGAAACCAAGCAAAAAAGATACTCACTAAAAAATCAAAGCCATTATTTTCAATCACAATATAAAAATATGCACTTAACAATGTAGTATTACATTATTACTTTTAGAGTTATTTTTTCAATCAATTTTTGGTCAAGACCAGTAATACCTAGTAACTGGCGTTCTGCGTACTGCACGTCCTTAGAATGTACATTGGGCCTGTCTTTAAGCCCGTACTGATGGACTTGCGCGATTCGCTGCACTTTGCCGGTAAATTCCACCACCGCACTGTTTTCACGGCCAGTGGCTTTCATGTACCGGCTTGTGCGGAGTTTCTGGAACATCGCCCGTTTAATCCGCCCGTTTTTTGCCCTGAGCGGCTGACGCTTTCGCGCCTGATACGGTGAGCCATCCGGGGCTTTTTGCTGTTTGATACGTTGCTGTTGCGACTTGCGCAGCTCTTTAGCTATCTCACCAGCCAGCTTACGGCGCGCAGCCGGTGACAGGGCAGCAATCAGGCCATTGAGCCGGTCGTCAAAGG
>JAIIAN010000044.1 GCA_022717655.1 Bacillota bacterium
GTCCGGCTCATCACCGGCCGCACCCACCAGATCCGTGCCCACATGGCAAGCATCGGCTGCCCCATCCTGGGCGACAGCAAGTACGGCAACAACACCGCCAACCGGGAACTCAAGCTCAAGTATCAGGCTCTCTGCGCCTGGGAGCTGGTCCTCCCCCGCTTCACCACCCCTGACTTCGCCGACCTCTCCGGCAAGACCTTCCGCGCACCAAAGCCCTGGTATTACCAGCAGGTACTGGATGGAACGTTGAAGTAATTTTTTGATATGCAGCAAAAAGCGGCACCTCTCCGTGCAAACGGAAAGATGCCGCTTTTCTTATGCTAGTTCATCAGATCCTCACCATATCCCGGGTGATCTCGGCCAGGGAGTGCGCGCCGCACATCTGCATGGTATCGGCCAACTCGGCGGCGATCTTGTCGATGTAGCACTTCACGCCTTCCTCGCCGCCGCCGTAGACTGCGGTGACAAAGGGGCGGCAGATGAGCACAGCGTCAGCACCCAGAGCCAACGCCTTGAACACATCCACGCCGGAGCGGATGCCGCCGTCTACCAGAATCTTCACGCCGCTGCCCTTGAGGGCCTCTGCGATCTCCGGCAGGACCTCGGCGGTGGCGGGGCACTGATCCAGCACACGGCCGCCGTGGTTGGAGACCACGATAGCAGCAGCACCGGCCTCCTTGGCCTTGAGGGCACCCTTGACGGTCATCACACCCTTGACGATGAAGGGGCGCTCGGCCAGCTTGACGATCTCGGCCAGCTCGGCAACGCTCTTGCTGCCGGCGGGCGGGGTCATATTCTTCAGGAAGGGCAGACCGGCGGCATCCACGTCCATGGCCACGGCAAAGCAGCCGCTGGCCTTGGCCTGCTCCATCTTGGCCTTGACAGTGTCAATGTTCCAGGGCTTGATGGTGGGCACGCCGCAGCCGCCTGCTGCACCAATGGCCTTGGTGGCCATAGTCATCACGTCTGGGTTGGTGCCGTCACCCGTAAAGGCGGCAATGCCGTTTTCGGCGCAGGCGCGCACCAGCACGTCATTGTAGGTCATATCGGTGTAGGTGTCGGAATAGTGGAGGTTCACCGCACCCACAGGGCCTGCAAAGAAGGGATACTTGAAGGTTTTGCCAAACAGCTCCACACCGGTGTCGGGGGTGCCGTTCTCGCACAGGGTGTCCATGTTCACCCGGATCTCCGCCCACTTATTATAATTGCGGATGGCCGTATCGCCCACGCCCTTGGCACCGGGGCCGGGGATCTGGTTTTTGCAGGCCACGCCGTTGCACACGGGGCAGGCCTTGCAGTACTGCCCGATGCACTGGCGGGCATTGTTCAAAACATCAGCGTAATTCATATCGCATCCTCCTGTTCAGGCTCTCTTTTTCGGGCGGAACCTGCAAATTCCAACCGCTCTCTGCCCACATCATAGTCCGTTTTTATGGGTTCGTCAAGGGGATCATCGGGTTCTGCTTTTTCTAACGAAAAAATGTATGGCGCAGAAACGTTGATTTTTAGATTTTTCAAAATTTTTCAAAAAAATCCCGCTATCTGGTGACAAAATCGTCAACAATTCCAAATAGCAGGATTTTTTATCGTCTTCTTCTATGAAATTTGTCAAATTTCTACGTTAAACGTAAAGAATTATTAAATAACATCAAATTCTTATTCCTCATCATGGTTTTCCATGAGTTCTTTTTCTACGATACATTCTTCCGGATAATCGACTGCTCCATACTTTCTATATTGAATCAGCATTTTTATAGTACTAAAAATCATTACATCTATAACTTCTATAATAAATAGACCTGAAAGTTGATAGATACAAAAAGACCGCCCTCACGGACGGTCTTTTTGCAAGGAATGATATATCTATGACTAGATATGATTGACATGTTCTCACCTTTCAATCTTCGACTAAAAAGTGACAACTTCTCGCTTAACGAGCTAACCCCGCTTGTCCAACGGTTTTCACTTTTCACGAATAATGGAACATTCGTACCTTTACTGTAGCTAGAGTATAACATGGCAATAGTCAAAAAAGCGCAAAAAATTCATATATTTTCAAATTTTTTCTACTTCATATACTTTTTTTAGTGGTTTTAGATAATTTTCGGCTTCTTTTTGATATTCTTCCGCCTTTTTGCCCAAAAGTTTTTTGAATTTTTCCGGATAAGTGCTTTTTAATTCCCATTCATTTAAAGCAAGAATTCCTTTTGCATAAGGAGACCCCAGCTGGTCTGCACTTTTCTTCGCCTGCATCAGATAATAAGATGCCTTTTCAAATTCTCCTTTTTTTGCCTCGATTAACGCCAGTGCTCCTTTTGTGATTGAGCGCCCAATCAGCATATAAGATTCTTCATATAATAAGTCCGCCTGATAAAAAACAAGTTCGCTTTTCTCTGCTTCTCCAAGTTCCTGATAAACCCTGGCAAGGTTGCAGTAGACCGCCGGCGTACAGGGAATGTGATTTTTCTGGCAGACTGCAACTGCCTGTTCATAATAGCCTTCTGCCTCTTGAAAACGTTTTTGTTTTCTCTGCAATTCTCCTATATAATTATAGCAGGCTGAAATATTCGATGCATAAATTCGTTCTTTTAGCGAAACTCTTTTAAAGTATTCTAACGCTTCTTCGAGTTTTTCTTTCGCCTCTTCAAATCTTCCAATCATGCCATAATAGATTCCATATAATCTGCAGGTAATGGCATACTCTTCTTCATATTCCTGTTTTTGTGCCAGTTTCAGGCTTTCTGCTAAAAGTGCTTCCAGTGTTTCTGTCTCCCAGATATTTAACCGATAATAAATCAAGAACCGCAGACAGTGGATTTTCTCCTTTGCACCTTCTCCTATGCACCCAATTGATTTTAATGCCTTTTCAATACACTCCATTCCCCGCTTATAATACCCCTGAGGAATACAATACTGTGCCTGTGTTTCCATTAAAAGCACATGAAATCGAATATATTTTTCCTGCTGTCCGCTTTCTTCATAAATATCTTTTAATTCTTCTTCCAGCCGGTCACAATATTCTAACACGGATTCTTCTTTCTCCTGCTTTATTCCGGACATAAGCGGTGCAACCGGATAATGCTCATACGATTTATAGGCATAATTTTGCAGAGCAAGAATCTTATATTCTAAAGTTTTTTCTTTATTTCCTGCAAGACAATAGTGATAAATCAGCCGTTCAAAACGACTTGCATCATAAATCGGACTTTTTGCAATATATTCTGCAAGTTTGCTATGAAACACTCTGCGCCTTGATGGGGACATCTGAATATGTACATAGCGCTGAGTACTTTCATGAATGAAATAAAAACGAACCGATTCCTTTTCCTGTTTTTCGTAAATAAAATGTTCTTCTTTTAACCTTTCAACTGCTTCTAAAATTTCCAGTTCGTCCTGCTTTAAGATTGCAACAAGTGCTTCCATATCAGACCATGCCTGACAAGAGGCAATCAACTCTAACACCTTCCTGGTCTTATCTGGAAGCGAATCCAGACGCATCTTCCAGACCTGAGCCATTGACACAACCTCGTCTTCTTTTAAATCCATACCTTTATAATAATCCAATAATGTATGAATCAAGAATGGATTTCCATTTGTCTCTTCATAAATGCTGTTTAAAAATTTTTCTGTCACATTTTTTCTTCCAAGACGCTCTACTAACATCTGTTCCACATTTTTCCGGTTAAACGGAGAGACAAAGATTTTTGTAATCTGCTTTTCCTTTACAAGCACAGACAGGCTCTGCTTTAATCTGTCCTCCCAGTTTACCGGACAAGTGGCCAGAATAAACAGCTTTTTATTTCGGAAGCGGATTAACAAGGATAAAAAATCCAGACTGGAAGCATCCATATTTTGAATATTATCTAAAAACAGCACAACCGGTATCTTCATTCCAAGTTCTTCAAATAATTTTAAAATCAGATTTCTTGCGGTGCGGTAACTATATGAAATTTCAATATCTTCAAATGATTCCATTTCTTCTTTCCTTGAAAAAAGCGGAAACAACTGGTCTGCTGCCCTTAAATATTTTGCCGGCAGTATGATTTTTTTCTCTTTCAGATGAGTATTTAACTCCATCATCAATGTATTCCATGCCTGAAGCATCATATTTTTTTCTGTTTCCAGACAGGACGTACGCAGAATCATCACAGATTCTTCCTGAATTTCTTTCAAAAAGCTCTCCGCCAGATAGGTTTTTCCGATTCCACTTTCTCCTGCTAAGAACACCGTTTCTTCTTCTCCTGCTAAGAATTTGCGGTAAAGTCCTCGAAGCAGGCATCTCTCCCGTTCTCGTCCATCGCCTTGTGTCTCATCTTCTTTATGTTCGCTCTCACTGACCCAGTTTTCCATCAATTCATTATAAAATTCACGAATCTCTCTTCCTGGCAGAACTCCCAGTTCCGCATGAAGCTTTGCAGACAACTGTTGATAAATTCGGATTCCTTTGTAATACAACTGCTCCTTTGCATAGATTTGCATCATCATCATATAAATCCGCTCATCGATTGGCTCTGCCTTTGTATATTGTTCAAATAGTTTTTCTCTTTTTTCCAAAGAAAGCTGAGAGACATTCTGCATTTTTTCATAAAGCCGGTTCAAATAAATCTCTTTTAATTTCTCTCTTTTAAGATTCATCCAGGTTTCAAATGCACCCGCATTTTTTAAATAAAAATTCTGCAGAAAATCTTCTTTATAGACTTCCGTTCTATCTTCTTCATTTTCTTCTAAAAAACGGTCATAATCACTTTCTATTTCCAGTTCTTGATTTAATTCCAGATTTTGTCTGGTAGGTGATGTAATCAGCTCTTCTCCGAACACTTTACGAATCGTATAAAGCGCATGACGTAAGTTTTTTCTTGCCGAGCTTTCATCACAGTCCTCCCATAAAAGCGTTGCAATCTGGTCTCTTGTCGCTGATTTTTCCACTGCCATATAATACAGCAAAGCTTCTACTTTTTTATATGGAAACATCATCTCCTGTTTATTTACCAGCACTTTCGGATTTTGAAGTACCAGTATCTCTATCATGATTTTTTTCCTTTCTTATATTTATACGGTTTTCACTTTACAGATTCCGGCTTTTGCAGTCGCTTCTGCCTCATTTTTCAATTCTACGGGATGCTCCCAGTCCTCGATTACTGCAAGTTCTCCGGCACTCACTTCCTGATTTGCAATCTTCATGCTGCCTTCTTTTACATAAATACATAACAGATTATAATCTTTTTCTCTTTCAACCACAGCCTGCTGTGCAGTTTTAAGCTGTGCGGTTTCCATTACACCATCTGCTCCATCTTTTAACATCAGATTAAAATCTACGACCTTTCCATAACTGACAGTCGGAATTCCACCATCAAATTTGTCCACCTGATACGGTTCTAATTCTACTCTTGTATTGACACCATGAATCAAATCCAGATGTCCTTCAAAAATCATCAGATAACGTTTCACATTTGGCAGACTGGTAAATTCTGATTTCACAACGTCTACGGTCGCACTGCTGATTCTTGCCTGAAAGTTTCTTTCTGCATAATTTCCATCTTCCGGATAAATGTAAAGCTGGGTGGTTGTTCCCCCTGACCAGTTACTGGTTGAAAATTCTTCTGCTTTTTTTACACTCATTTTTTCGCTCATGATTTTTGTTCTCCTTCTCTATCATCCAAGATATCTTTACTATACCGCAAAATTTCTGCGGTTTCAACTTTGATTCTTTCTCCAAATATGATAATCTTATGGTAATTGATTTTGTTTTTAAGGGGGATTTTTTATGTATCTTTCAAATATTTATCTTGAAGAGGGATTTCCTTTTCATGGGCGAAAGCAAAAACAGATGGAAACATTTCTAAAAAAAAGCGGTCTGACTCCAGACTCCTTTTATTCCTACTCTGTGCTTTTGACAGACCAGAATGGTTCTATTTTAGGCTGTGGCTCACGCTATGAAAATGTTTTAAAATGTATTGCAATTGACGACGCTTATCAGGGAGAAGGACTTCTTGCAAAAATCGTCACCCAGCTTGTCAAACAGGCATCCGAATCTGGCATTTCCCACCTGTTTTTATTTACCAAACCTTCCTATCAGACTGCATTTACCGACATGGGATTTTATAAAATCATTGCAACTGACACGATGCTTTTATTAGAAAACCGCAAAGATGGAATTACACAGTATTTAAACTCCGAAGCCAAACCATTCTCTGCTGTTTCTTCTGATGCATCCCTTCCTGTCAGTGCCATTGTCATGAATGCCAATCCATTTACCAAAGGTCATCAATATCTGATTGAAACGGCCTCCAAAAAAAGCAGTCTGTTACATGTATTTGTTTTATCGGAAGACGCCTCGGAATTTCCATCCGATGTCCGTCTTGAGCTTGTAAAAAAGGGCTGTAACCATCTTTCTAATGTCTGTGTACATGGAAGTTCGGATTATCTGATTTCACACGCTACTTTTCCGGATTATTTCTTAAAAGAGCGGGCTGTTATCAATAACGACACTGCAAAACTTGACCTTGAAATTTTTGCACACTACTATGCACCTGCCTTTCATATTACTGTACGTTTTGTCGGAGAAGAACCATTTTCTAAAGTAACATACGCCTACAATCAGCAGATGAAAGCACTTCTTCCAAAGTATGGGATTGATGTCATTGAACTGCCAAGGAAACAAGAAAACAATACCATCATCAGTGCCACTCTTGTCCGCAGACTGTTTCTTGAAAATCAGTTAGAGACACTTAAAAATTTCGTGCCGATTTCCACTTATGAATACCTGATTTCCAAAGAAGGACAACAGCTTCGAGAGACTATTTTATCCAAAAAGGAGGACTTTTAATATGCCAGACTTACTCAATAAAAACTGGAGTAGTGGAATTCCAATTACCATGGCTGAAATTCTCGATGCAAGAGAACAGCGTGCATGGATTCAGCAGGAATTACTTTCAAACCATACATCTGAATCAGACTGTGCCTTAATCAGCTTTACTTTAAATATTCCTGGTCCAATAAAAGTATTTCCTTATACCGTTTGGGCTTTTTATGAGGGAATTCGTTTTATCGAATCCTGTTTAACAACGCATCAGCTTACGTTATTAACTAAAAAAATCATGGAAGAAAATACTGGATATGAAGCATTTTTTCTAATCAAAGGAACAACACCGGAAACTTTAAAATCCTATATGTCTGCGTTTGAAGATGACTCTTCTTTTGGCCGAATCTTTGATTTGGATGTTTTACGCCCTGATTCTACCAAAGTATCCCGCACCGAACTTGGACTCTCTGGACGCACCTGTCTGCTCTGTGACAATCCGGTTTTTGTTTGTTCCCGCTCCCGCACTCATTCTGCAAAAGAACTTTCTGAAAAAACACTTTCTATTATTGAAGCTCATTTTTTTGAAGTGTTTTCTTCCTATATCGGAACGCAGATGTCACAGGCTCTGATTTTGGAAGTCAATACTACCTTAAAGCCAGGACTGGTTGACCGCTGTCACAATGGTTCTCATAAAGATATGAATCGAGAACTTTTCTTAAAAAGTGCAGACAGCCTGCTTCCTTATTTTTGCCAGAGTGCAAGACTTGGGCTGGAAGCTGGATGTCAATCTAAACCTCTTCCTGAAGTATTTTCTTCTCTTCGTGCACTTGGGTTAAAGGCGGAACAGACCATGTATCAGGCAACGAGTGGAGTCAATACCCATAAGGGAGCTGTTTTTTCCGGCGGAATTTTATGCTGTGCCATCGGATACTATTCGGCAAAGAAAACCTTGCCTTCTCTTTCTTTTTTGGATGGTACGACAGAAGAGTTGTCAAAAATCATCAAAGAAATGCTGGTTCATCTCCTTGATGATTTAAACTCTCTTTCTACAAAAGCATCCGATACTCTTACTCATGGAGAAAAACTTTATTTGAAGTATCAGGTTACCGGAATCCGTGGAGAAGCCCAAAAAGGATTTCCTTCTTTAATTCAGCTTGGACTTCCACTTTATGAAAAACTTTTACAGGCAGGTTTTTCTAAAAATGATGCCGGCTGTATTTTACTTTTGCACTATATTGCTTACACACAGGACAGCAATTTAATCACCCGCTCTGATTATCAGACTGCACAAATGATTCGTACACAGCTTGCCTCTTTTTTAGAAAACAGCAGTTACGAAAAACAGCTTGAAGTTCTTCCTGTAATGGATAAAGAATTTGTCAAAGCAAATTTAAGTCCCGGCGGAAGTGCAGATTTACTAGCCTTAACTTATTTTTTATATGAGATTTATCATACCACTATTTTATTTTAGGAGGTTTATTCCATGGATTTTACTATGCAAAATGCCACATTAGAAGATTTAAATGAACTAAGCCTATTAATGAATCAGGCACATAAGACAATGGAACACCCTGAATGGTTTGCCGCCGATGATGATGTTTATTTAAAAAAGCATCTTGAAAAACACGGATTTATTGTCACAGCACGGACAAAAGATAAAACTCTTGCCGGTTTCTTTGTCATTAAATATCCTGCTGTTTCAGAGAACTATCTTGGACAGATACTGAATTTTTCTGACACTCAAATGCAGCAGACAGTCTATATGGATTCCGCCGTTGTCTCTCCCAAGTTTCAGGGAAATCATCTGCAGTCTCGGATGCTTCAAAATGCCGAAGCACAATTAAAACATCAGTTTCAGCATTGCCTGTGTCTGGCAACCGTACATCCAGATAACCGATTCAGTTTAAATAATATGCTGAAAAATGGATATGAAATTCAATTAACTGCCACACTTTATGGCGGACTGCCACGTTACGTGCTGTTAAAAGAATTATAGTGAACTACTTGCCAACTAAGTTAGCAGAGCATCTAAAAAATCTGCGCAGAGCATTGAAACATGTTCTGCGCAGATTCCTTTTTTATTTTAAAATCTTTAATTCATATTCTCTGCTTCCCAGACCAATTTTTTCTGCCTGATCCAGTGTTGCTTTCCACTCAATATTCGGATTAGAATCTTTAAAGTGGTCGTGATGACAGTGCCAGTCCTCCTGAGAAAGATGTTCTCCAAGCTGACTGTTTTCAATTGGTTTTGCCTTTAAGCAGGCATCCGCACATGCCTGGTCCAATGCAACCGGGTCAAAACTTGCAAACATTCCGATATCTGGAAGAATCGGTGCATCATTTTCTCCATGGCAGTCACAGTTTGGACTGATATCCTGTACCAGTGAAATGTGGAAGCATGGACGTCCATGACAGACTGCCTGTGCATACTCTGCCATCTTGCGGTCTAACAGTTCATTTGCACTGCTGTTTGGATTATAAACGGCATCAAAACTACATGCACCAATACAGCGTCCACAGCCCTTACATTTATCATAGTCAATCACTGCTTTTTTATTTTCATAAATAATCGCATCACTGCCACACTCTTTTGAACAGCGATGACATCCGCGGCATAACTCTTTATTGATTGCCGGTTTTCCACTGGCATGCTGCTGCATCTTTCCGGCACGGCTTCCGCATCCCATTCCAATGTTTTTGATTGCACCACCAAATCCAGTTGCTTCATGTCCTTTAAAATGACTTAAACTGATAAAAATATCTGCATCCATAATTGCATGTCCAATCAGGGCAGTTTTACAATATTCTCCATTTACAACCGGAACTTCCATTTCATCTGTTCCTCTAAGACCATCACCAATGATAATCTGACATCCTGTTGTAACACTGTTAAATCCATTTAAATTTGCGCAGTCTAAATGTTCCAGTGCATTTTTTCTACTGCCTGGATATAACGTATTACAGTCTGTCAAAAATGGAAGTCCTCCCTGTTCTTTACAGAGGTCTGCCACTACTTTTGCGTAGTTTGGACGCAGAAATGCCATATTTCCAAGTTCTCCAAAATGCATTTTAATTGCAACAAATTTTCCATCCATATCAATGTCTTTGATTCCTGCTGCAATACAAAGTTTTTTCAGTTTGTCCAACTGGCTTGTCCCTACCGGACAGCGAAAATCTGTAAAATAAACTGTTGATTTTGCCATAATATCCTCCTTTAACTGTCTTTGTACTCTCAAATTCTTTCCTGTGATTTTAAAAGTACCTTCACTTTTTATAGCAAAGACTTGTAATCCAGTCTTTGTATCGGAATTACTTCTTTCGGTGGATTTTCATGCTCCCCAATCATTTTTTCCATCCATATCATATCATACCATCTACCAAGTTTGTACCCACATTTTGTAAAATGTGCCACTTTTTTATATCCAAATTTTTCATGAAACGCAATAAATCGAATAAACCTCTTACAATAATAAATTTAATAAACCAATGACAAATCCAATCAGTGCTCCAAGGTTGATTACCGTATGAAGTTCTTTTTTCATAATACTCATCAGAATATTTTCCACTTCCAGTACATCCATCTGGTTTACTTTTTCTTCTACCACTTCTGCAATGTGGAACTGTTCCGCAAATCTGCCAGCTTCCTCACTGACAAATTTTTCATATACCGCTTCTACCACCGTTCCAATTTTTTCTTCTCTTGAAACAAGTCCTCCCAGTACCTCACGGACTGGTTTTTCTTCTGCTACTGCAATTTCACCAACTACAATCGGATGAATCTTTTCCTGTCCATTTTCTTTAATATATTCGCCCACTTTATTTCCAATCGGCTCGGCAATCGAATGAATTAAATCATCGTTTAAAAACATGGACACCATAGAACCCTCAAATTTCTTCTTAACTTCTTTTGCGCCCTCTTCTGCAATTACCTTTCCGACATCCATTTTATCAAGTCCATCTAAAATCCGTCCGGTGATAAAATCTTCTAATTTCTTTCTTGTTTCATCATATTGTTCTGCTTCCACATAGCGCAGTAAAAATGTCTCAATTGTCTCATCACTCTCTGCTGTTTTTCGTACTTCTTCCTTGACACGGCTTACTACTGCCTGCTTGACTCCATCTGATAACAACATCTGTTCTAAATCTTTTTTCGTCAGCAGATGCTCCCCTACTGCACTTCCAAGTGCTCTTGCCAGACGCACTTTTCCTCTTGGAATTACACCCGGAGTAAACGGAAGCGTCCAGTTTCCGATTTTAACCGGATGCAATGGACGAAACAGCATTTTTACTGCAAGATAGTTTGTAAAATATCCGATGACAGCTCCAATTAACGGACCTGACAGTACTTTTAAAATATGCATCAATATTCTTCCTCTTTTTTTATCCTAATTTTGTTTTCCAAATAATTTATTTCTCAATTTTTCCCATATTTGTATCACAAAATACTCGTAAGCTTTATCATAAATAAAAAGTGCAGCCTGTCCTCCCAATATTAAAATAAGCCTGGCTTTATCTGACAATTTTCCGGCAAAAAACAGCTTCGGTGCAATAAAAAGTGCCGGAAGATAGAGCAGATTAAAAACCAAAACCTTTGACAGGTTAAAATAAAGCTTTCTTTGTTTCCAGTCCGGATGCATTCCAAGTATCCGAAATACCGCCTCAATTAAAACAATGTAACCTCCCATCAAAGCAAAAGTAATACAATGCAGTTTTTGAGGGGTAAAAAGCAAACTTAAAATCACACTTCCGATAAAAAATGCAACTCCCGTTTTTAGTCCGTATTCTTTTATGATAATTCCTACACAAAACGCTGCTCCGGCAAGTAAAAACAAGGTATTGGATTCCAAAATTCCTCCCAAACACACCAACAGCACTGTCACTGCCATTAAAATACCCGAAACAGCCATTTTTCTTGCATTTATATGCATGAACAAAGGTCTCCTCCCATACATTCACACAGACTATCTGCACACCATAAATCGCAACAAAAATTTCCAGTTCCACAAGCACTTCCACTGCCCGCTCCATAAGGATTTCCCATTCCCTGATAACGCTGTGTATTCCACTGAAGACGATTTACCAGATTATTATATTCTGCATTTCCAGGTTCCATACTGACCGCCTGTTTTGCCAGATTCAATGCATTCATATTGTTTCCAAGTCCCATATTGGCAATTGCACTTAAATAATACCAGTGAGCTCCTCGATTTTTCATGCCAGAGAGTACATTTAATGCCTGTTGATACTGACGTCCATTTAAGTAATTACTTGCTGCCTGATACTGACGTTGTTCTTCTTCAGAAACTCCCTGATACTGATAACCGGAATTCTGCTGATAAGAACCACTCTGATATCCGCTTTGATATCCGCCGTCTCTTTCTTTCATAATCTGGTCATAAGCTTCCTGTACCTCTTTAAATTTTTCTTCTGCCAAATCTGCAAGCGGATTATCCACATAAGAATCCGGATGATACTTTCTGCTTAAATCGCGATATGCTTTTTTTACTTCATCATTGGAAGCATTTGGAGAAATTCCAAGCACTTCATAAGGATTATTTAACATTTTTTTCCTTCTCCTGTTTTTCTTTCTGAATTTTATTATAATTAGACCATACACCTGAATAGATGATATTTTTAATAATCTGGCTTTCCTCAACACATGGAAGATGTTCAAAGGCATTTCCGGTCTCTGCCATCATCATAACCAGCATTTCACGTACACTGTTTTCATACTCTTCTTTTGTCCGTGAATGATAAAACGGTTTTAATGGATTATAACTTCCGTTCTTTAAATCTTTTTCCAAGTCATCATAAGCATCCATAATATAAATAAATTTTCCAAGGAAGAAACCAAATTTTCTTAAATACGGTTCCCATCTGTCTTTTTTCAAAACAAACAATTCTTCCATCAGATGCCCAAAAGTTCCGGCTACAAGGTCAATATCTGTCTCTCCTTTTTGTTCATATACGGCAAGCTCCCGTAATCTCTTACAGATGACACAGCTCTGCCTTGGATATTCCTTACAGATTTTCTTTGCCTGCTTTTTATAGAAATGGATTCCCGCAATTCCTTTTAAACTTTTTTCATCTTTCCAGTCATCTTCAAAATGATAATAGGTCAATAAAAGATTCATATCTGCCCCGTATCTTGAAATTTCATTTTGCAAAATCGGAATTTTTTTTATCGGGTGTATCGGACATCTCGACTCGCTTTTTTCTTCTTTCGGTTCATATAAGGAAGTCAACACCAAAACCAGAAAGGTAACGTCATAACTAAGTGTCACTCTTCCCTTTAATCCATAATTTTCTTGAAGACTTTTGCAAAGCCCGCAGTAATAAGCCTTATATCGATAAAAATCTTTTACTTTCATCTCCGGCTTATCCACTGTAATATATCCAAACATAATTCTATCTGCCTTTCTTTTCTTTCGACATAATCTTTGTTATTATACTACAGATTTTGAAAAAAAGCCATTCTATTAGAAATCTCTGATAGAATGACCTAACTCTTATTCGCCCCGTAATGTTTTTTCAGTGAATTTTTCAAACAATTCCTTGTTCGCCTCATAATAGTCCATTTTATTCTGGTCTTTTTTCAGTTTGGTATCTTCTACCAAGCGCAGTGCTCCCATCAAATCACCTAACTCTTTTGGACTTCCTGCTTCTTCATAACCCGTACAATCCGAAAACTTTATATACTCTGATTCATCTGCCGGAAGTACGCCACTGTCTTTATAGCTTTCATAACATCCAGGACTTAAAAAGAAAATCATACTCGTTCCGTCCTGGATATCTACCGTGAGTTTTGTCTGTCCTGCTGCAACCAACTGAGGGTCTGCACTGTCTCCCTGTGGAATTGTATAATTCTGCACTTCAACGTGTATCTCACCATCTCCATTTAAATCTTCTGCCTCTCTTTCAAATACACTTTGAATCGAAGAGATTTCTTCATTCGTCATCATTTCCTCTGTTACAAATGCCAAGGAATAGTCATAATCTACTTTTGTTACGATATCTTTGATAAAAACACTTGCAACAAATAAAATAAATACAACGACCAATACATGGATTTTGTAATAATACCAGAAATTATCTATCTTCTTTCTGGTTTCCTCTTTCATCTGTGGTTTCTTCATACTTGTCCATCCTTTTTTTATGCTGATTACGATTTTAGCACTTCTGCCGACTTATGAAAAGTATTTTCCTTATATCTTTATTTTGTTTTTAGATTTTCTTCACATTTCCTTACTTTTCTCTTGTATCCAGACATCCAAAAGCGTTATAATTTATGAAGTTTTATAAAAAAGGAGTCATCTATGAAAGATTTAACAAAAGGCAACCCGACCCGCTTAATGCTTTCGTTTGCTCTTCCAGTCTGTCTTGGAAATATTTTTCAGCTTTTTTACAGTCTGGCAGACACTCGAATCGTAGGAAGCACCCTTGGAAACGAAGCCCTCGCGGCAATCGGCGCGACAACAGCAATCACTACTTTATTAATTGGCTTTTTACAGGGACTAACCAATGGTTTTTCCATTATCGTCGCCCAATGCTTTGGTGCAAAACAGACTGACCAGCTAAAAAAAGCTTCTGCCGGCACTTTTTTATTAAGTTTTATCACAACCATCCTTTTAACGGCACTTGCTTTACTTTTCTTAAATCCTCTGCTGCATCTTTTGAATGTTCCACAGGATTTATTTAATTCTGCATCTGCTTATATCCGCATCCTGCTTATCGGAATGTTGATTACCATGCTTTATAATGCCCTCGCAGGAATTTTGCGTGCAGTTGGAGATACCGTTGCACCGCTGTTATTTTTAATCTGTGCTTCTTTATTAAACATTGTACTGGATTTAACTTTTATTCTGGTCTTTCATCTTGGAGTCCGTGGAGCGGCTTATGCCACCATTTTATCCCAGATGGTTTCGGTTGTGCTGTGTTTTACTTATATGTGGAAACGCTATCCGATTTTCCATCTGGAAAAAGCGGATTTTCATCTTGATTCAAAAATGGTGAAAAAACTGTACTCCTCCGGTTTTTCGATGGCACTTATGATGTCTCTGGTTTTCTTTGGAACTCTTGCCCTGCAGTGCACTATCAATACTTTTGGAACAGATATCATCGTTGCCCATACCGCTGCAAGAAAAGTAACGGAATTTAACTTTTTACCGATTTCTGTTATGGGAATTACTATGTCTACGTTTTGCAGTCAAAACTTTGGAGCAGGACAGTTTGACCGTGTAAAAACAGGAATCCGACAGTCACTGCTTTTATGTTGGCTGTGGGTACTTGTTATTATTTTCCTCGCTTATACCTGTGCACCATTTTTTATTTATCTGGTTACCGGGACAAAAGAAACCGCCGTCACAGACCCGGCTTCCTTATACTTAAAAGTAAACTCCCTGTTTTACTTTGTATCTTCCGGAATTTCTATCTTACGAAATGGACTTCAGGCAATCGGCGACCATATTACTCCTGTCTTTTCAAGTTTAATCGAACTGGTCGGAAAAATTTTGATTGCCTTTTTACTTGCACCGATACTTGGATACATGGGAATTATTATTGCCGAACCGATTATCTGGTGTTTTATGGTAATTCCTTTAATTTTAAAGTTTGTCCGCACCAGTCAGGCGTATCGGGTATAAATTCTATCTCATACATTAAACAATAAAGCAGTCATTCTTGATCGTAAACGGTGAAACGAGAGTACCTTGACAAAGATAAGTGCATCATTTAACATAAACAAACGTTTCTACCAGGCTACGAAGCAGTTCTGATGAAGCACCTGAAAAAACTTCTGCCGAAAGTCCTTTTTCTGTTTGAATGCGAATCATCGGTTTGCTTTCTCCTGAAAGAATCCGCCCCGTTTTTTCTGGTAAAGTTTCTCTTGGCTCAGAAACAGATAATTCCACAAAAGTTGGAACGGAATCTGGCATCTGTTCCAGATAAGCTTCCCGAACACGGTGCAGACGATAGTAATAATTCGCTCGAGTCAGATGATTCTGCGTGCACCAAGTTTCAATATCCATACCCTTTGGTCGAAAACAAAGGTGGAATGCCCAATCTAAGCATTCCACCAGTCTTATCATAGAAGAATCTTTTTTACAGACTCTTTTTCATAGACTTTTTTAGGTACTTATTTACGTCAAATTTACTTGCCGTATGATATCTTCTTTTAGTATAGATTGAGTTGGAATGAGAACTGCAAATATACCTATGCAAATATTTACAGCTACAGTCGTTATTATCAACCACACATTCACTTGAATATTACTAACCAAAAATCCATAAACATGACCCATCAAATATTCCATAGTTTTGTTTCCTATAATATATAATAAAGTCATAACTATGCTTGAAAAAATACCATACAAAGCACCTTGACCTAGCATTAGCTTTCGGAAATTTTTGTTTGTTATTCCCATTGCTCTTAGAATTCCGTATTCATGTCTTCGAGACAATATCAAATGATTCATTGTATTAGCTATATGGAATAAACTTATAATCAAAAACACAAAAGCAATTCCATAAAAAAACAATGTTTTTTGAAACAAATATTCATTTTGTCGTTCAATTGCACCTGTATAATCTTGGAACAAGCAGTCATCAAGAGCCTGTGTCTGTTTCTTTATCTCATTCGCAACTAATTCTGTATCCGTATTTTTTTCTTTTTCTACAGTTAAAACTCTATATCCCTCAATGTTATAGTTTTGTTTCATCTGTTCATTAGTCATGATAACACTATAGGTTATATCTGGTTGGTCTTCTAAAGTATATAATCGACTATCTCTTACCATTGTTCTACTTACAATAGCTGAAATAGTATATTCTTTTTCACTGAAGTCCGACTCACTTCCAAGTTGCTTCAAGTCTTCTGAGGAACCACTTACTTTATTAGGAGTCTTTACTTTAATTGTGTCTCCTACCTTTTTATCAATGCTATTATGATTTCCTTGGGCATCTTCCAATGTTACAAGAACAACTTCATTATTCCTACGCATTTGATCTGGATCAATACTTCCTTCTAAAATATATGGTTCCATTTTTCTCAATAGCTCGTCACTATAGCCTAGGATATTGCTTTTTATAGCGTAATCTCCGTTTGTCGTATTTCTCATATATCTATTATAAACATCTTTATATGCTTCATTCAGATATTCATAATATTCTTTCCAAAAAAAGTTATCTTGTTCAATTACTACTTCTCCTATATAACTTTTTACTGGATATATATTTTTTATGCCATCAATTTTCTCTAGATTATTCTCAACATCTTCTCCCAGAGTTTTATTTAAATCTATATTATTTTCATATATTTTATAATCTGAGCCTAGACCATCATCAGATGCCAATTGCATCTCATTACTAGTTTGCGCATTTGTTAAAACAAAATTGGAACATAGGAAAATAACACCGCCGAGTGATAACGAAACTAAAATACCTAAAAATGTTCTTTTCCTCTCAAGCATAAATTTTTCTATCAAAACGTTAAAAAGAGAGAGTTTTCCCTTACTGTAAATTGTACGATTTTTTCTCTTTTTATTGTTACCACCTTTTAATAGTTGAATAGATACGCTTTTCTGAGTTTGGCATTTAATTTTCCACGCTATAAAGCACATGGCTACTACTAAAAAAGCAGCTTCAAATACTATTGCAGTATAGCTAATATGAAAATTCCCAGCTTTCAATTCCGCAGCAGCCAAAAAACTTTGTGTCTCGTTTGTATGAGTCCCAGAATTAACAACATCCCTGTTAATAAAAACTGTATTAAAGTTACTATACATAAGCTT